>JAFGNO010000175.1 GCA_016926985.1 Anaerolineae bacterium | reverse complement strand
CCTTCCAGCAGCGCGTGGCCCCCGGCGATCACGCACATCAACACCAGGCGCACCACCTCGTGCTGCCCGACGATGACCTGTCCAACCTGGGCCTCGATGCCAGCCGCCGTTGAACGAAAATCAGATGGAGAGAAATCAGGTTCAGTGTATGGTTCAGCCATAAGCCCTCATATCTACCTGCAGCGCCGGAATTATTCCGGATCCAGCCGGGAAAAATACTGCTGAATAATGTCGCGCATGCCCAGCGGCACATAGCCGCTCTGCAATGCTTCATTGACGGCACCTTCGTAGTCGGTCCAGACCTCGGTATAGGGTACCGTGGATTCTCCGGTGGGATTCTCGACCAGGTCGCCTTCCTGGCCTACAACACCCGAATCGGGATCGCCAGGGATGTCCACCTGCTCACCGCCCTCCCCGCCGATATGCTGGGGCGCATAAATATCGTCTACCGGGCGCTCGCCGCCGTCTGGTGCACCGCCGCCGCGCGGTGTTTCGCCAGCCTCCTGCCCGGGATCAAGACCCGAACCCTCCCCCTGTTCCTCACCTGTCCCGGGCTGCTGGGGAGCAGTCTCCTGCCCGGCAACTTCTGATTGGCCCTGGTCAACGGCGCCGGAATAAGAATCCACCGGAGCAGCCGACCCTTCAGCAAGCTCTGACAGTTCGCCGGCGGCTTCGTCCAGCGCAGTCTGGGCAGCTTCAACATCCCCGGCCTGAAGCGCATCCGCCGCTTCCTGCAGGCTTTCCGCCAGTTCCGGGTTGGTTCCCTCAAGCGAGGCGGCAAGCGCCTCAAGCTGCTCGGCAAGGGCCGCCAGTTCATCGGCAGTCATCCCCTCGGTGATCGATTCAAGCGCCTCAGCCGCTGCCTGGAGGTCGCCTTCCTGCAAGGCTTCAGCCAGTTCCCCCGGTTGGGCCTCTGCCAGCGCCTGCCCGGCCTCTTCAAGTGCTTCCCGCCGTTCCGCCGCAGCCTGTTCGCTCAGGTCGTTCAGTTCGCGCTCGGCAGCATCAAGCGCCGCCAGTGCCTCCTCACGGGAGATATTATCCTGGGACAGCGTTTCGATAGCCTCGTCAATTGCCTCAACGACTGCCTCGCGCTCTGCCTCCGTGAGCGCCGGGTCTTCAAGCGCCTGGATGCGCAGTTCCTCAAGCTCCTCGATCTGCTCGGCAACAGCCTGCTCGATTTCAGCCTGCTCTTCCAGAATCTCCTCCTGGGGATTGGGAAGGGCTACTGCCGTAATGACTGCCCCCAGGACAATTGCGGCTGCTGCCCAATCTCGCCAGTCAAATACCCGGACAAGCTCGCCCAGCGGTCGGGCATTGGTGATCGACCGAAGGGTATCAGCACGCTGGGCACTTACCAGCAGCGACGATCCCCCGGGAATACAGCCTTCTGCAAGCTCCAGTGCGGTAGAGAGCCGCTCCTTGAGGCCAAATTTGCGGTCAAATTTGCGGGCAAGCTGCTGCGGCGACCGTCGCCACAGCCAGACAGCCAGGATCATCAGCAGGACAAATACACCGGCAGCCAGCCCACCAAACCGGATCACTTCTCCCCTGGTCAGTATGGGCCAGAGGCGGGCAACAACAGCAATCCCCAGGGAAACTACCAGCCCGGCAGCCAGCCCACGCGGTAGCCATGCAGCACTCTGGAGAAGCCGTAACCGGATTCCCCATCGCCGGATAAACCCATATATCCGTTTGAGTTCCAGTTCCTGGCTGACCATGTCAATCCGCCCCATATCGCCGGATGATCCTGATCGTCAGCGCGATCAGAATGACTGTGAGCATCAAGTAGAAGATCGTATAGGGAATCCAGGATGAGATCAAGGGAATGTTTAGCCCATAGGCAAGCCTGTGGGTGAAGAGGATCACTGTTCCTTTACTCAGCAAAACAACCTCGGTCGATACTGCCGCTGCAACCGGGTTAAGCGCGGTGGACAGCCAGAAGACCGCAAGTAAGATCGACTCAAACACGGTCCGTCCGTAGGCAAAATTACCACCCAGCGGCGACAGCAGAAACAGGATAAAAGATACAATGGGCATGACTACCGTGGTCAGCAATATCGCGGTGTAAGTAAGGATGCTGGCTGTCAACGTCCGCCGGGTTACCGCCGAAAAGAAAATACCTATCGCGCCGTACGCAATGGCTGTGACCAGCAGGATCTCAATAGACAGGACGACTTCTTCAATGGTCACCCCACCCATGAGAAAGGCCAGGCTCTGCAGCGGAACGGCCACAATCAGCAGCAGGACATTATAGGCCAGTGCGGAGAGCAGTTTGCCGATTACTATCCGGCGGGCAGGAAGCAGCGTGGTGCGCAGCAAACTCAAGGTACGACGTTCCTGCTCGCCGCTGATCGCGCCGGCGGTGAATGCTGGCGAGACAAAACAAACCAGGAACAATTCAATGGCCACCACCCCGCCAAAGATCAGCTTCCCGATTATCCCGCCAGATGTGGTCAGCGTAAGGGTTGTGGAAGCCGAATAGATCAGGTACAGCGATGCGGTAAAAAGGCCCATCAGGGTCACGTAGACGGTCAGAACGGCAAACGCCCGCGACCCCCTCATCCGACCGCGCAGTTCCTTCAATGCAACCGGGTTGCGGCGGACAAAGGCCCCGATACGTGACCGCTTTCTGAAATAGGATAATGATTCGCTCATAGAAACACGCAACCTGCCTTATTGTGTGATACGTTCCTCGCCAGCCTTTTGTTCCAGTTCGTCCTCATCTTCTCCGCTTTTGTCCAGGCTGCCGGACGCCAGAATTGTCGCACCGTATTGTGTAAGACGCCGGGCCAGAAGGGCTATCAGCCCACCCAGCATCACTAATAACAGCATTCGAAGCACCTCGAATGGGCCAGCCAGCAGGGAATTCAGCGAAAGATAGTGCCAGATAACCACCAGTCCCCCTGAGCCAAGAACACCACCCAGGAGCGCTGCCAGCGGGCTGAGTCGCATATCATCGATCCGCAGCGCAGCTACCACGCCAAACACAGACAGGACAACCACCAGCCCCCAGGGGAGCAGCCCGCCCGTCACAGCGCGAAGGACCAGGCGCACATACGGTATTCTTCCACCAGGGAGCAGGTAGGCGGACTGCCCGGCGGCGGTTGCCCCACCCAATACCGCCGCAGAATCGCGCCAGGCGGTGAATGCCGAGATATCCAATCGCAGCACACCGACCACCATCGAGGGAGTCAGCGCCAGGCCAAACAGGATTGGCCAGCGCAGCCTCCAGAGTGTCACCAGTGCCAACCCCCAGGCCACCTGGCCGGGCGGTAGATCGGTCAGGCGGCGTGGGTCCTGCCTGGCATAGTGCATCTGCCGGGCGATCCGGTCTGCGCTGGAGACGGGCGCCAGCAGTGCTGGCAGCATCACCGCGCCGATGCTGATCGCTGCCAGCACCGCACCAACCACCCGGCTGATCTCCGGTAGAAACCCTATCCAGGCAAGCAGCGAGAGCAGCAGAAAGATACCGGCGGCAACAACAACCACCCGGACGGCCAGCGCCGGGTTGAGCGGCTTCAAGCGACGCGCATGATGGAGAAGCGGGTTGCGCCACCAGAACCGCAGCGTATCTGATATCCGGGTGTGAGCCGGCTTCAAAATTGCGCGTGCAGTCCCTGCCACTTTCTGCAACCGTTTTATCCCCTATCCATGCGATCAGGACACGATGCCCTTGGTCGCCCGCATGAACACCGATTCAAGGTCGCGCGTCTCTTCGGTGAAGTGCATCACAGGGAACTCAGCAGCTACCATTGCCGCTAAAAGCTGCGATACCGCCATGTCGTCGCCTGCCATCGTAACATGCAAACGGCTCCGCCCGTTATCCGCAGAACGATCTTCAACGACCTGAACCCCTTCATAGGCAAACAGGAAATCCTTCGCCTTGTCAGCGCCACCAATCAGGGTGATAACGACTTCGCGATATGGAATAAGCTGGCGCTGCATATCCTCAATATCACCCTGCATGACCAGCTTGCCAGCTTCAATGATGCCGACCTGCGTGCAGATTTCCTGCACATCAGCCAGAATGTGGGTGGAAAAGAAGACCGTTTTTCCCATGCCTGCCAGTTCGACCAGCAACTGGCGAATCTCAACCCGCGCGCGGGGATCCAGTCCGGAGGCTGGCTCATCGAGAATCAGCACCTGCGGGTCATGGGTGAGGGTGCGTGCCAGGCACAGACGCTGTTTCATACCCCGCGACAGGCCATCGACCATATCATCTGCCCGGTGGCTGAGGTCCACCAGCGCCAGAAGATCGGCAATCAGCGGCGGGCGATCGGATTCCGGGATGTCATAGCAGGCAGCAAAGAAATCCAGGTATTCCCAGACCTTCATATCATCATATACGCCAAAGAAATCGGGCATATAGCCGATAACGCGCCGCACATCGCGCGGATTTCGGGTCACCGAATACCCGGCGACAAAGGCTTCCCCGGCAGTGGGCTTCAGCAGAGTCGTTAAAACCTGCATGGTGGTGGTTTTCCCGGCCCCATTAGGGCCAACAAAGCCGTAGATTGACCCTTCTTCTACTGACAGGGTCAGGTCGTCCACTGCTGTGATCGTTTTATACCGTTTGGTCAGCCCCTTGATGTCTATAATCGCTGTCATAATTCCTCACTGCTCAGTTGTTGACGCGGTGTGATACGACACGTCCAGGCGGCCTATAGACGTGCTGTACGCGGAAGTCCCCCCGAATATGCGAAGCTGGACTGCCCCTGAAGCGTCAACATATGGGTCTACCTCGGTGAGCATGGTATTCCCCCAGCCCAGACCGGGGATCAGGTCCCACTCGCCAGTGTCATAGTTATAAATACGCACAACCGGTGTTCCAACGTTCTCGTCATACTCATACATCTTTTCGAGGTGGATTGTCATCGCCGCCACCTCTGAGAACGGCACAAAAGGCAAAGGCTCGTAGCGAAACGCATAGAACTCGCCGGAATACATATACAGTTCGTAGGGTGTTACATAAGAATAATAAGTGTCAGTTTCCAGCGACTGCCAGGTCATTAACCCCGGGGGGATCAATGAGAGACCTTCCTCATCAATGGCCAGGCTGATATCCATCTGGACAATATACAGGCCCAGGTCGACGGTATCTGCCTGCCTGCCAGCTACCGTAACCGGCATTGGCACCTGCTCAACCCAGCCGAACAAAAACACGCCCATACCAGTACCCTGACTAATTCGAATAGCCTCAAACAGGCTGCATCGCCTTCGCTGGGACTGCGTGCTGTAACAATCACCGCTGGTGATGGTCGTGTGGAAGTCGTCATAATAGTAATAATAATAGCCGCTTTCTGCAGGAAAGGGATCAAGGCTGCTGCCGGGCGATGCCGAGGCATTTCCCCCGCTTACTAAAACATCGATTTCCTGCTGTTCCCCGGAGGGCAGATTGCCAATGCCTACAGCATAGCCGCCTACCACTACCGCAGCGTCCACGAAATCCAGGTCGCTGTCATTCCGGATCATCCCCTCCAGATGCAGGCCGTCATCGTAGGCCACCAGCGCCAGGTCGCTGGAAATATCCGGCGCAGCAGCAACATAGCCCTCGACCACGTAGGACTGCACCGACCCCACATCGACGCGCACATCCTCCAGGGAGAAACGATCGGACTGTGCCACCTGCACAGCGTTTATCGACAGGCCGCCAACATCCCGGGGAATGGGCCGGGCGGACAGGCCGGGATCAAGGCTGAGATCATAGCGCGACCGGCGGGGCGACCAGACCCCCAGCAGCCCATCAATCCGGGCCATATCGTCCCCTTCCCAGGATTGCACAATGGCAAGGCGATGAAGAATTGCCCGCGAACCCCGGACCTGGAAACCAGTGACGTAAGCAACGCCTGAAAAGAGGAGGACCAGCACCGGGATAGTGAACCAGGCCAACTCACGTTTCTTCAACCGGGTCAGGACAATGTAGTTGACCGGTCCGATCAGGATAATATAAAGGGCCATAAACCCGCATAACTGGATGACGCCGGGCAGGCTTACTCCCGGGACAGATGCAACTGCCTGACGGGCCGCCTCCCAGTTCTGGTAGAAGCCATAGCCCCAGACAGGCCGCGCATACCCCTGCGAGAGAACCGATACCCAGATATCCGCCTCATCCGTCCAGCTGCTGAAGGGAGCCAGCCCGGCATCCGGGGCCAGGAAAATAACCTGGCCGTTTCCAACCTGCTGCCTGACGAGCAGGGGGATATCCCTGCTTTCGACCAGCACCTGTGAGCCGGGCAGGGCAACACTGGATGAGACAACAGCTTCCAACTGCTGGGGATCATAGGAAATACCGGTGAAGGTCGCCAGCGGTTCCAGGGAGACCGATTCCGTCCCGTTCACCTCAACCGGCAGCAGGTCGGAAATGCCGGCCAGCGTCCTCTGGTAGTTGAGGCCGCCCAGAATAACCAGTTTCCCACCGCCCAGCACCCAGAGGCGTAGGGCCTCCTGCTGCCCGATGGATAAAACACCGGTATCCGCGTTGGCGATCACAAACACATCCAGGGCTTCCAGGGCCCTGGCAAGTTCCGGGAGGTCGTCGCCGGTCAGGAGAGCCACCCGGGTTTTGCCCCCGGACGGAAGCGCCAGTGCCAGGCCAGATACCTGCTGGGGAGTATCACTCCACAAACCAATCAGCAGGGTGTACTGATCGACAATATCCGCTTTGACCTGCTGGCTGGCAACCAGGCTCCGGTTGCTGAAGAGCCGTACCTCAATCTCGCTGTTAAATGAGCTGAGATCGGCAATATAGAGTGTGACCTGTTTTCGCGAGCCCCGGGGAAGTTCAACCGCACGCGAATAGATGGTTTCTGCGCCAGTGAAGGGCCTCACATCAACGCGGAGTTCGCCAGAAATGTCCTCACCGGCGTTGCTGACGGTGATGAAAACCGGTGTCCAGGTCGAACTCTGGACATAGCCGTCAAAACCAACGCGCACATCCATCTGGATCGCCCCGGCGCCCTGTTCAATTTCACCTGCACGGACCGGGTCCGTGCCAGGAATGATGAGGGCAGCCGCCAGCAGCGCCGTTAATCCTGCTAGCCTGATCAAACGTTGCAAAATCACCCGTTTACTTACTCCACCGCGTCAATAAGACTGACATCAATACGCCGCTACAAGTTCACCGGATCACTACAGATTTGTCAAATACCAGCGAATTCTATCACGTTTCAACCAGACTGACCTTACCCTGACCTGACAGTCACCCACCTGATCCCCTGCTGAAAAAACAAGGGCGCCTGAGCGCCCTGTTCATGCCCAATCGAAAGTCTGTTTCAGGGTGTTGGCGGCCAGATACCCTGATAGACAGCGATATTCAAGGGATTCACCCCGCCAATACAGGTTGGCTCAAGCTGCGCCCAGCGCATCCATCCCTGAAGATCGGTGTTGTCTTTCTCGCCCCAACCGGGAGCAACCAGTATCCAGTCTGCCCCGCTGTTCCAGGCCGGGTCTGGAGCACGGCTGATAACCAGGACATCCTCCCCACCTGAATAGCCCTCGTAATGGGGATGTGGATTGGGATCAGGCAGCTGCTCGCCTGGCAGCAAAGGTTCATAGAACACAAACGGGGTTTGGGGCGCCGGGTTTATGATGGGGCATTGCAGCCAGACCATAACACTCAACTGCTGCATCTGGTCGCCCGCTGAAAGCGTATAGTCGACCTTCCCCAGCGAGGGGGGGACTTCACTGGCCTGTTCCTGCACATCTGTTGCTTCGCTGTAATTCCTGCGCGTAATCTCCCGGCCTGTCCCATCAGTGATGACGATTTCAGTCGGGTACCGTACAAGCCATGACAGGGTCACGGTTTCGCCCCGGAGAATATCCAGAATGCTGCCAGCCTGCACATCGCCGCGATCCGGTGCTCCAGCGCTGAAGGAGATAATCTCAGGCAGGGGAATCGGTGATGGGGCGACGGTTATGACCGGTGTGGGGGTGGGCGGCTCCGCCGTCCAGGTTGCTGTAGACTCAGCGGTTTCAGATGTTGGCGAAGAGGTTATATCCACCACGGGCTTCCTGAAGGGCCAGATTTTCAGCAGATAAAGCGTTCCCAACACGACAGTAACCAGAATGACCCCCAGGATCGCCATGGTGACCCCGCCTAACGCCAGACCGGCAACGGCGGCTGGCGCTTTGTCGAGATCATAAGTCATCGCTACCGGGGCCTGAAAACCTGATGCATCCCTGGACCGGACTATAATGGCAAAATCAACCATGCTATCATCAGAAAGCCCTAACCTTCTGACAGGACGCACACGCAATGAAGCCTGGATGGTTTCACCGGGCCCAATATCAACAGAGGAGGGCTTGAACCCGTAGGTGAGTGCTCGCCTGCGGTCAAATCCCTCAAGATCAACTGACATCGGCACATTACCCTGATTCTGAATGGCAATGTGGTAGTTCCCATGCTGGCTGCCGTGAGATGCAACAACGGCCAGACCAGCGTAACTCACGACATCGATCTCCCGCACAACCTCCAGAAGCTGGTTAGGATCGTCCTTCAGCCAGACACGAACCACCAGGGGATAGCGACCGGGGCGCGTCTCACTGCTGCGCGGCGGCAGAACAGAGATTTTGACTTCTGTTTGCTCTCCACCGGCGACAATGACTTCTTTCCAGTTCGCTTTCGCCCACGCCTGGGACATGCCGGACAGGCCAATTTCAAAGGCATGTTCCTGGCCAGTGGTATTCTCGATCAGCAGGTAAAGCTGCATCCGCGCGCCGGGTGCCACAAGCTGGCGTGGCTTATCCAGGGTGAGGCGAAATGGCAGGTTCGGGTCTTCCGCAACGGTAATATCGGGCGTGAGATTGATATCGGTCCGCTGGGGCATTTCGGGCAGGAAAAATGTGAGCATCATGTCACCCATGGTGATCACATCACCGTTTTGAAGCGGCACACGCGCACCGGGCGTTACCTGCTGGTCGTTGACGAAGGTGCCATTGCTGGTTTCCAGGTCAACCAGGTACACCTGCCCCTCGGAAACATCAAACTGGGCATGGTAACGCGATACAGCAGAAGTATACAGAACGATGTCATTGCCTGGCTGGCGCCCAACTGATGTCAGCGGTTTATCCAGTTCGTATTCCTGGTATTCGCCGCTTTCCGTTCGAACCGTTACAATGCCGAAGGCCATGGGTCATACCTCCCTGGTTGGTAGCGGGGTGCCTGGCGTGCAAACAATCCCAGTCTATCATGCCTGAACGGCTGCAATCAAGTATCCTGATTATAGGATATTCCGAATATTTGGAAAGCAGGGATAAAATGAGCCATTTGCAGATCATCCGCGTGAAAAAAGAACACCAAACGGTGCTGGAAAACCTGATGCAGTTCTACCTGTATGATTTCAGTATTTACTTCTGCGGCGAGACAGACGGACATGTGGATCACAACGGGCTTTTCCCCCTGGAATACGCCCTTCGCCGTTATATCGAGGGAAAAGGAGATGGGAACAGCCAATACTGGGCCTATCTTGCCCGGGTAGACAGCCGCTGGGCCGGGTTTGCACTGGTGAGTGATAGATGTGACCAGATGCCGCAGATCATCTATCCCCCGGATACACCGGGGCGTAATATGGACGAGTTTTTTGTTCTGCGCTGTTTCAGGCGTCAGGGGATAGGCCAGCAGATGGCCCACTTTGTTTTTGATACATTCAAAGGGTTCTGGCAGATCGCTCAGATAATGAATAACACGCCGGCGCAGGCATTCTGGCGAGCGACAATAGGCAGCTATACCGGTGGCTATTACACCGATTATCCCAGCGCGAAGACTGGCGAAGTCATCATCTGGCAGACTTTTGACAGCAGCAGGTTCGAATAAACGGGTTATTCACCATTTTGCAGTTCAGGCGGGAAGACCACCGTATCCTTACCGGCCAGTTTCTGCTGGATGCGGTCGATGATGATGGCAATATGCCCATCGTTGGTGACAAAATTCAGGTTGTCCGCCGGGACGGTCAGAACCGGGCACATGTCAAAACCGGAAAGCCATTCATGATAATAGGTATTCAGGAGAGACAGGTAATCGGCGGAGATGCCGCTTTCGATCTCCCGACCGCGGCTTTGAATGCGATCCAGAAGCACCGGAACACTGGCTTCCAGATACAGAAGAAGATCAGGAACCGGCAGCGAATCGACAACCTGCTCATAAACGCGCCGGTAGGCAAAAAACTCGCGGTCGGTCATATTGTCCATTGCATGCAGCGCCCTGGCAAAAATATGGGCGTCCTCATAGATGCTGCGGTCGATAATGGCTGAACGCGGCTGGTCGGCCAGTTTGCGATGCTGGGCAGCCCGGTCGCCCAGAAAATAGACCTGCAGGTGAAACGACCACTGTTTCATATCCTCGTAAAAATCGGCCAGAAACGGGTTGGTTGACACCGTCTCATACCCGGCGTCCCAGCCCAGGCGCGTGGCAACACGCCCGGTAAGGGTTGTTTTTCCGGCACCGATATTTCCGGCAACCAGCAGAAATCGTTTGGTCATGGGAAACTACTCCTAATAAGGGTACTGGCTGACAAACTCGCCCAGCAGGACAGGATCATGCCCCCCTGCAATGAAAACCCATTCAGCATTGGTCCAGGCAATGAACCGTCCCTCTTTCAACCTGCAGACAAGGTAACTGTGATCTCCGCCGATCTTTGCGACCGGTACGATCCGGCGGCTTCTGCTGTGTCTCAGCCCGGAAAGCACTCGCACAGCCTCACGGCGCGACCCGGTTTTTACCAGGGTGAACCGGATCTCCCCATCCGGGCCCGTGTAGACCATCTGCCAGCGGCCCTGGCCCTCCCTGACCGGGGCGGATTCAACCCGGAAGCCTGCCAGCGAGGGCAGAACCAGATCGCGCGGGGATAAGCCATGCGCGGATGGCCTGCTGGCAAAATCAGCAGGCCGCATGATGCGCAGCAGCAGCAGCGTCAAGGTCACGATGGCGGCTGTCAGCAGCAGCCCCGCGCCAACCAGCCCAATCGTCAAACCCAGTTCAGAACCCATAAGCAGCAATAAACGCACGACGGGCGGTATCTGTTGAGGCTGAAATCACAAACACCCAATCCTGATTGGCCCAGGCGGCATGAAACTCGCCGCCATAGGAAAAGAACACACCATCACGGCTGCCTATACCGGGATCATATCCCACACCTGTTGCGCCCGAGGGGAGTGTATTGACTGCCGCCTCAACCTGTTCAGACGCAACCTGACGGATCCGCAGCGTGACCACACCATGCGGGCCTTCATAAGAAGCAAGGTCAACACCAGAACCCGCCTCCACTGACGGGCCTGTCGTCCGCAGATAGTCTCCCACCTCAGCCGGAAACAACTCGTTCCTGGATACATGATCTGAGGCGCAACCCACGCAGAGCAAAACAAGGATAATTAACAGAACCGGCAACCTGCCCACAACACCTCCTGGGACGCTTTTCTTCCGCCATTTTGTAACATACTATAGTGGATAATCAAAGCGGCGCTAAAAGCGGATAACCCGTCAAAACATCGAGCAGTAAAAGGGGTACAGCATGGACAGCTTCGAAATGCAGCTCATTGGCTTGATTATCATTGCCGTCTTTGTGGCAATCACTGCCCAACGAGCACGAATTCCCTACACGGTAGCGATGGTCCTCACCGGGCTGCTGGCAGGCATGCTTTTCCACGCGCGAGATCTTGGTGTTCAGGAACTCAATGAGCACCTGATCCTGGTCACCTTCCTGCCCGGCCTGGTTTTCGAGGCTGCCTTTCACCTGGACCTGTCTGATCTGCGCGATAATCTGAAACCGATCGTCATATTTGCCATTCCGGGCGTTGTGCTCTCTGTGGTCATTATCGGGCTACCACTGACCTATTGGCTGGATATCCCCCTGGCGGAAGCGTTGCTGTTTGGCGCTTTGATCTCTGCCACCGACCCGATTGCCGTTGTCGCCCTGTTCAAAGAGCTGGGCGTGACCAAGCGATTGAGCATCATCATGGAAGGAGAGAGCCTGTTTAATGACGGCGCGGCGATTGTCCTGTTCAGCATCCTTGCCGGCGTGGCATCCGGTGAGCATACCTTCAGCCTGTCACAGAGCCTGCTTGAGTTCTTTGTAACAGTAGCCGGTGGCGCAGCGTTGGGCCTTGTGGTTGGTCTTCTTGCAGGAGAATTGATGCGCCGGACCGAGGATCCCAAGCTGGACATTGCCCTTACGGCAGTCGTTGCATATGGCACCTACCTGTTTGCCGCCGAAGTGTTGCATGAAACCGTATCACCGGTGATTGCAGTGGTCGTAGCCGGTATCTATGTGGGCAATTTCGGATCCAGGGGAGAGTATTCCGCCACATCGCAGAACACCATCATCTCGTTCTGGGAATTTATGGCCTTCATGATCAACTCGGCGATCTTTCTGTTGATCGGCCTGAATGTTGACCTGCCGGGTATGATCGCCAATCTTTTGCCGGTCCTGATCGGCATTGCCGTGATTCTGGCGACCCGCGCCATCGTGGTTTACCTGCTGCGCTTCTGGATCAATACGCGCACCAACCGGTTGCCGCTCAAATGGGCGCATGTGCTGTTCTGGGGCGGACTGCGCGGGGCAGTCAGTATGGCGCTGGCTTTAAGCATTTCAGCCGCGCTTACCCATCATGAACTGCTAAAACAAATGGCCTTTGCTTATGTACTGTTCTCGCTGGTAATCCAGGCCCTTACTATCCGCCCGCTGCTGTCCTGGTTGGGCCTGACCAAAAGCGATGAATCGGCTCTCGAATTTGAGCTGATCCGTGGCAGGCTGGCCCTGTCCCATGCCTCGATCAGCGCAGTTGATGAACTGCGTGAGCAGCAGTTAATCTCCGGGGCTTTTGCTGCTGCGCTCAAACGGGTATTCCTCGACCAGATGGAAGAGCATACCAGCAGTATGGGGGAGATGCTGTCGTCGAAACCATCGCTGGCAAAATCAAACGCGCTTCTGGTAGAGCGGGAAGTCGCGGCTGTCCAAAGACAAACCCTGGGCAGGCTGATGCGCAAAGGCATTATTTCAGAGGAAGCACACGATCTCCTGGCACGGCAGATCGATGAGCGTGAGCGCAAACGAATTGAAGGCTCTACGGAACCCGGTCATGATGCGGATTTCCGGCTGCCGGAACGGGTTGATATCTCCCATATCCTCGATCAGCGACTGGTTGCACGGGAGTCGCCGCAGGCCGATGAGGAAGCAGATTGAGCGCCCTCAGCACTCACTATACCCGCAGGTATAGCACTTCCGGCAGCCCTCCTCATTGACCAGCGATGCCTGCCCGCATTCGGGACACAGGTCGCCAAACCTGAGCGCAAGCTGACCGGGAGTAGGCCCGGCGGGTTTCTCAGGCACTTTATCCGGCACCGTTTCTCCAGGGAAGAAAGCCAGGGTTAGGGAGGACTGCCGGACCTCGCGGTCAGCCATATACTCCTCAAGCACCTGGGCGAGCCCATCCGGCAGCGACCGTACCCGGTTGGGGCCTAACCCAAGCGGTCGCCCACCGCCAATGCCGGCCATCTGGCGGACGACTTCCAGGAGGCGCTCGTGTGGAAGAACAGGCGACCGCAGCCGAAGTACATAGCTAACCAGCCGCCCAAGCGCTTCGGAGACAGCCGCCGTGTCGCTCCCTGCCTTGGACGTATGCACAAAGACCTCAAAAGGCTCCGCCCCACCGTTTTCATTCACCGTGACAAAGGTGGTGCCCAGTGGCGTTTCAATCCGGTAAGTGTAGCCAGGCAGCACCCGCCCACGCGGCTTCTTCTGTTCATTGCCAAACAGGGGGAGCAGCGCCGGGCTGATGGAGGTCTGCGGCTGGGCTGCCGGGGAAGCAGGGAGCGCCTGCCTGTCGTGGCCCTTCTCAACCGGGCGGGGGAGTTCAGGCGGCTTGCTTTCCGGCTCATGCTGCTTTTCACGCGTTTCAACCGTCTCAAGGACAACCACCTCACGCGAGCCTGCAACATACACGGTAAGCCCTTTGCAGCCCAGTTCCCAGGCCAGCGTGAAGGCCTTTGCCACGTCTTCTTCGGTTGCTGTGGACGGGAAATTGCAGGTTTTTGAGATGGAATTGGAGACAAACCGCTGTAAAGCGGCCTGCATGCGGACATGTTCCTCGGCGGTGATATCTGCGGCGACAACAAAGGTATGTTTGATGTCATCGGAAAGCCCGGCAATCTGCTGGCAGGAACCGGTCTGGTTGACCTGCTCAATGATTCGCTGGCAGGCAGGATCATCATAGCCAGCGGCGAGAAGCGCCTTCTCAAAGGCCGGGCTGGTATATTGCAGTTCACGGCGGCTGCCGCCATCATCAAAATAACGCACGTAAGCGAGCGCAAAGACCGGTTCACAGCCATAACCCTCGACACCGGCAACCGTGCTGATCGTGCCGGTTGGTGCGACGGTAGTATGCGCGCCGTTGCGGATACCCTGTGATTTGATCCCTTCAACGACCGCGATCCAATCGAGCGCTGGCCTGCCCCAGTCATGAGAATGGGACATCAGCGGCTGCGGCGGCGTCCATTTCAGGTCTTCCGGATCAAAAATGCTGCCTTTGATCGCCGGGAAAGGCCCGCGTGCGCCAGCCAGTTCGATGCTGGTCTTCATGCAGTGGTAATGGATAAATTCCATGACCTGTGAGGCAAACTCCTGCCCTTCTGCTGATCCATAGCGCACACCCAGCGCATACATCATATCGCCAAGGCCCATGATGCCCAGGCCGATCCGCCGGACCTTTTCAGCAGCCTCTTTGAGCACCGGAACTGCCGGGACATATTTATTGGCATCGACAACATCATCCAGGAAGCACGTGGCCCGGCTGACGCTTTCCGCCAGCGCCTCCCAATCCACCTTGCCCTGCGGCGTGAGATGCCCGGCGAGGTTGATCGACCCCAGGCAGCAGTTCTCGTTAGGACCCAGAAACTGCTCACCGCAGGGGTTGGTGGCCTCTATCTGGTAGAGGTGGGGAACCGGGTTATCGGCATTCGCCCTGTCAATAAACAGGACTCCTGGTTCGCCATTGTGATGGGCCTGCCTCACGATGGCGTCAAATATCTCCCGCGCCCTGACTGTTTTCCAGACGGACGAATCCTGCGGGTTGACCAGGTTAAAATCGCCGTTGTTTTTCACCGCCTCCATGAACTGATCGGTGATGGCGACCGAGATGTTGAAGTTGGTGATCTGGTTTTCATCGGTTTTGCAGGTGATGAACTGCCGGATGTCCGGGTGGTCAACCCGGAGAACACCCATATTCGCACCCCGGCGGGTGCCGCCCTGCGCGATCTCGCCAAAGGCCTGGTCATAGACCCGCAAAAAACCAATCGGCCCGGTTGCTTCCCCGTTGCTGCTCCTGACCAGTGCACCCTTGGGGCGCAGACGGCTGAAGCTGAACCCATTGCCCCCACCTGTCTGCTGGATCAGGGCCGCGTTGCGCAGGGTCTGAAAAATCCCATCCGGTGAGCGTCCCATGTCATCGTCAATGGCCAGGACAAAACAGGCGGCAAGCTGCCCCAGCGGGGTGCCTGCCCCGGTGAAGGT
>JAFGNO010000174.1 GCA_016926985.1 Anaerolineae bacterium | reverse complement strand
TCGTTTACGCCAGCTCTGGCGGTGGCTCAAGGAACAGCCCATCCCTGTTTACCTGTCCCGGCAGGAACGGAAGGATGTCTTTCGTGGGATGGTTCCCGTCCTCGCCGTGGAGGTCCCGCAGCCAGCAAGACTGGATGACTTGTTTCGTGCAATGGTTTCGGAGTTTCCTGACCTCACATTCTATGATGGGGACATATCGATCCCGCTGCGTTTTGCGGCTGCCTTTGATGTGTTTCCGCTGGCGCGCTGCCGTCTGGAAGTCCGTGGAGAGAAGGTGATGAAGATCACCTCACTGGATACTCCCTGGGACCTGGAACCGGAAGCGGCACCTCTGCGCATCCTGACCATCGAGCCAGACTGCGATCCGGCCAGAGGAACGCCGAAGAATGTCACCTTCGCCTTCGGCCGCAGCAGGTATACCCTGCCGATCAACCAAGAGAAGAAGACATCCTTTTATTGGACAGTGCGCGCTGACATCAAACGCTTTGATCCCGATCTGATCCTGACCTCTTGGGGCGATACATGGTTGATGCCGTACATGGTCAGGACTACCGAAGAGAATGGATATGAACAGGTACTGAATCGGGACAAGAGCCAGGCGGTGGGAGAACGAAAGGAACATACTTATTTTTCTTACGGTCAGATCGTCTATCGCGGGCAGCAGGTCCATCTGCGCGGACGCTGGCATATCGATCGGGAAAACGCAATGCTCTGGAAGGATTATGGCATGACCGGTGTCCTTGAAATGGCGCGTGTCACACGCCAGCCGGCCCAGGAGGCTGCCCGCCTGTCTCCCGGGACGGGCATTTCTTCCATGCAATTCGTTACCGCTCTCCAGAACAATATCCTGATCCCCTGGCACAAACACCAGGCAGAAACCCCAAAGTCGGCGATGGCTTTGATCCAGTCCGATATGGGAGGAATGATCTACCAACCGACTGTTGGTCTGCATCGGGATGTGGGCGGCATTGATTTCGTGTCCATGTATCCGGGGATGATGGTGAAATACAACATCTCTCCGGAAGTATCCCGGGCGGGTAACGCCCTTGAACCCGCTGACGCTGAACCGGGGATTGTCCCCATGACCCTGGCTCCGCTGCTCAAGAAACGCCTTGCCCTCAAAACGCTTCTCATGACCTTGCCTCCGCTCGATTGCTTCCGGCCCACGTATCAGGCGCTGGCATCGGCGGAAAAATGGCTGTTGGTAACTTGCTTCGGTTATTTAGGCTATAAAAACGCCAGGTTTGGGAGGATAGAGGCGCACGAGGCCGTGACCGCGTTTGGGAGGGAAGCTCTGCTGCGCGCCAAGGAAGCTGCGGAAGATATGGGGCATGAAATCCTCCACATGTACGTGGATGGGCTGTGGGTGCAAAAGGAAGGCTGCAAGACCCCCAAAGATTACGAGGCACTGCTATCGGAGATCACTGAACGCACAGGTCTCCCAATCTCATTGGACGGCATCTACAGGTGGGTCGTGTTCCTCCCCTCACGTGTGAACGAAAAAGTGCCGGTTCCGAATAGGTATTTCGGCGTCTTTCAGGACGGATCGATCAAGGTCAGGGGCATCGAGGCGCGCCGCCGGGATACCGCCCCCTTTGTAACCGAAACGCAGATGGGCATCCTGGAAATCCTGGCCAAGGCCCCGGATGCCGACGGATTAAAGGATTATCTTCCAAAGGCACAAGTGTATGTTGACAGGCAAATGACGACGCTTCGCAAAGGCCAGGTCCCCTTGGAAAAACTGCTGATGTCACAGAGGTTGACACGTGAAGTGGGCGATTATTCTTCGCCCTCGCCGGTGGCCCGCGCCGCGAAGCAGTTGCAGGCTGCCGGCAGGACAGTCCGGCCTGGCCAGAGAGTGCGCTTCCTTTTCACGCTAGGAGAACCGGGAGTTCATGCCTGGGATGTTCCGGACTCGCCCGACCCCCGCAGTATTGATCTGTCTCGATATCGAACCTTGTTCAACCGGGCGGTTGATACGGTTTTGACCCCCATCCAGCAAAGTATCAACGGCGGGAAGGAAAACGAGTGCTTGTATCTCTTCCCGATAAAAAATACCGAGAGCTGGGTGAGGGGGGCACCCAACATCTCGGCAAGCGAAATTTATCATCAATCGTAAGTTTTGGCAATGGAAAGAGGAGGTGAGTGATGAAAAACACGCCATTTCTGAAAAGTGAATAACAGGTGGACACAGTAGACAAAAAGTTGCTTGACACTCGAACATTAGTTCTATATAATAATATCAGGCTAATCGGAGAATCTATTATGGAAACACGTTTGTTGAAAAGTGAAGAAGTAGCTGAAATCCTAAAGGTGAGTAAGGCGCACGCTTATGTGTTGATGAAACGGGGTGAAATCCCCACTGTCCGGATTGGAAAAATTGTGCGTGTCCGGCTCGAAGATCTGGAACGGTACATTAATGAAAAAGCAGCGCAAAATGAAAACCCATTCAGCCTTCGGGTGCGCTAAATACGATCATGAAAAAGACAGTCTGTTACTTACGGGTGATCACCAGATCGGTGCCTTAATCAGGTACAATCTCCTTAGCCCGTACCAGCACCTTACCAGTCGAATAGCACAAGCTTCACCACTCGTTCCTCCCCCCTGGACT
>JAFGNO010000173.1 GCA_016926985.1 Anaerolineae bacterium | reverse complement strand
GTGATCGAGGGGCTGGTAACCGTGTATGGCTCGGCTTCCGTGGAGAACTTCTCGCATTATCGGGTGGAGTTTGGCGTGAGTCATGCCCCTGAAGCATGGGGGATTTTGCAGGGGGATACACCGGTCCCGGTTCTGGACGGGATCCTGGGACAGGGCAATCTCTCGGCTTATGAGAATGGGCCGATGTCAATCCGCCTGATTGTCTTTGACCGGGAAGGCCGTTCTGCGGAGCGCGTGGTGCACTTCACGCTGATGAAGCCGGAGCCCACGCCTGCACCGCCTCCCGCCGAGGAGGGTGAGCCGCCGCCAACCCGTGAACCCTGACGCAGCAGGCTCTGGACATGATGGGGAAAATACAGGGGCACCCAAAGGGGCGCCCCTTTGCTGCTGTGTCGTATCCGGGCGGGTATGTCGAAGGATAGTGACCAGAGATGACTTTCAACACTGTTCAGCCAGGCCCGGATCGCATAGGTTAAGGGTGAAGCAGACCATCGTAAAAGACGGATAATCAATTGGGGAAATGGTGTGCGCCTGATACAATTACGCACTGCGAGAAAGGCTCCTCGTATACGTCCTTGTATACGACAGTTAATACGGTGAGCAGGACTTATTGCAGGCTGCTTTGTCGGCAGCCATGATCCCACAGGAGGCACAATCACACAATGAGCATCAGTCAACTGGCCAGTTCGATTGGAGCGTCTCCAACACTGGCTCTCAATGAACAGGCGCGCATATTACGCGCCAGGGGTGAGCCGGTCATCCACCTGGGGATCGGCGAGCCGAAAAACAAGGCCCCGCTGACCGCGATACTCAGCTCAGCTGCGAGGCTGAAAGAGGGGGATGTCAAGTATGTCCCAACCGACGGCACCCCGGGCTTAAAAAAGGCCATCATCCGCTATACAGAAGAAAACTACGGGCGGCTGCCTGCTCCGGAGCAGGTGATTGTCTCCAACGGCGCCAAGCAGTCGATTTACAATATACTCCTGTCGATTATTGACCCGCAGGACGAGGTGATCCTGCTGGCTCCTTACTGGGTCAGCTACCCGGAAATGGTGCGGATGTGCTATGGTATCCCGGTGATTGTCCGCCCCGTTGAAGGCACATTCCATCCCCGCATGGAGGACATTGAGAAGGCAACCACCTCCAAAACCAGGGCTATTATCGTCAACAGCCCGAACAACCCCTCTGGCGTGATATTCTCCGAGGAATTCATTGCTGCCATCGTCGATTACTGCGAGCGTAAGGGCATCTACCTGATCATGGACGATATTTACCATAAGCTGGTCTTTGATGATCGGCATCCGCGTCCAGGATACAGCTACACGACGAAAGATATTGAGACAACCCGTATCGTGGTCATCAACGGCGTATCAAAGCTGTATGGCATGACCGGATTCCGGATTGGCTGGGCAATTGCAAACAAAAAGCTTACCGAGGCGATGAACAATCTCCAGGGCAATATCACCTCCTGCCCATCGCCGGTGCTGCAATCGGCGGCGGAGGGCGCGCTGACCGGGATGCAGGGGGTGGTCGAAAACCTGCGGCTGAACATCCAGAATAACCGGGACGTGTTGATGAACGAGATGCGCGCGTTTGCCAACGTTAAGGTCACCCGCCCGGATGGCACATTCTATGCGCTGCCGGATTTCCGGGCCTACAGCAACAACTCGATTGAACTATCCGAGTTTCTGCTTGAAAAAGCACTGGTGATAACTGTTCCGGGATCAACCTTTGGCATGGAAGGACATCTGCGGCTGAGTTTCTCCGGATCGGTTAAAGACGTGATGGAAGGCATCAACCGGATGCGCTGGGCACTGGACCCCAGTGCTCCCAGTGAAATATATATAGGCAACCGGATGCTGATCCGGGATTGGATGTGATCATGGTCAACAACCTGCTCAACATCAAAACACCGGCTCAAGACCAGGCCCTGGACTTGAAAGCCGAGTATGACCTGTCCTATCACGGGCTGACAAACCTGAACCAGGCCTACTGGAACCTGCCGACTGAGGCGCTCTATGAGGAAATCCTCTTTCGAGGTGAGGGGCGGATAACAAAAATGGGCCCGGTGGTGGCCCTTTCCGGTAAGCATACCGCCCGTGCTGCACAGGATAAGTTCATTGTGCGGGAACCTTCAACCGAGAACAATATCTGGTGGGGCGAATACAACCGCCCGATTGCCCCGGAAAAGTTTGACGAGATCTACAGCCGCTTGCAGGGATATTTGCAGGGGCGCGACCTGTTTGTCCAGGACTGCTATGTGGGATCGGACCCGAATTACCGGATGTCGCTCCGGACGATCAATGAGTGGGCATGGCACAGCCTGTTTGTCCGCAATATGTTCATCCTGCCGGAGAGCCAGGAAGAATACCGGCTGCATGTGCCGGAATTCACCGTGCTGACCGTTCCCTCGTTCAAAGCCTTTGAGCCAATTGATGGGACGCGGACCAGCACTGCTATTGTCCTGAATTTTGCCCAGCGCATCGCGATCATCGCCGATTCTGGCTACGGAGGTGAGATCAAAAAGTCAGTCTTTACAGTGATGAACTACCTGCTCCCACTGGAAGGCGTGATGACCATGCACTGCTCGGCGAATCAGGGGGCCGACAGGGATGACGTGGCGCTGTTCTTTGGGCTGTCTGGAACGGGCAAAACGACGCTCTCAGCCGACCCATCACGGGGGTTGATTGGCGACGACGAGCACGGCTGGACCGACGATGGTATCTTTAACTTTGAGGATGGATGTTACGCGAAGGTCATCAACCTCTCGCCTACTGCCGAACCGCAGATTTACGCGGCAACTCACCGCTTTGGGACGGTGCTGGAAAACGTGGTGTTTGACCCAACCACCCGCCAGATTGACCTGAGTGACCCGGCTGTCACGGAAAATACGCGCGCGTCTTACCCGCTTCACTATATCGACAATGCTGTCCCTGAAAAGATGGGCGGGCATCCAAAGAACATCATCTTCCTGACCTGCGACGCGCAGGGGGTCATGCCGCCAATTGCCCGCCTGTCGACCAATCAGGCGCTGTATCACTTTATATCAGGGTACACCTCAAAGACCGGCGGCACAGAAGTCGGATTGGGCAAGAAGCCAGAGATCACCTTCTCGACCTGCTTCGGCGCGCCGTTTATGGTGCATCCTCCATCATACTATGCCGGCCTTCTCAAGCAGAGAATCCTGCGTCACAACGTCACCTGCTGGCTGGTGAATACCGGGTGGACCGGCGGGCCCTATGGGGTGGGCAAGCGGATCAGCATCAGCTATACCCGCGCCCTGCTGACAGCGGCGCTGAACGGCGATCTGCTGGATGTGGAATACTATACCGACCCGGTATTTGGTTTTGAGGTTCCCAAAACCTGTCCAAATGTGCCGGAAAGCGTGCTTTACCCGGCGCAATCATGGCCCAGCGCTGACGAATACTCGGAATGCTACCGGCAGCTTGCCTCCCAGTTCAACAGTAATTTCAGGAAGCACGCAGATGATGCGCCAGACGAGGTGAAGGCCGCCGGGCCGAAGCTGGATGGGTAATGATGCGGACAGGTGATGGTATGCCCTGATTCTGACAGCGCCAGGATGTCGCGGCAAGCACATCCTGGCGCTGATTTTTTCTGCCCTGGGCAGAAGGTATCTCAAGCCGATAGAATTAATTGGTCAACTTGCTGATTTTATCCTTCAGGGATAAGGAAATTCATGATGCAAAGTGAGCAAGCAGGCAGCCCGCAATGGGACCGGACAGTGAAAATTGTTGTTGCTGTGTTCAGCATCATCCTGATCGGGCTGGCAGTGTATGTATTCCGGGTTGTGTTTGTCCCCCTCATCCTGGCGGCGATTATTGCCTATGTGCTGACACCTGTCGCCCGGCGGATCAGCCGGCTGTCCCGTTTGCCGCATGGCCTGACAACAGGGCTGGTGTTTGTGGTCTTGCTGGCGATCCTGATCCCGGCGGGGATCATCGGCGTGCAGGCGCTGGTTGAACAGACCAACCTGCTGGTCGGGGAGATGATCACCTACATCCAGGACCTGAATGCCCGGAGCGCCGACACTTTCCAGATCGCCGGATTTGAGATTGTGGTGGGCGATGTGATCAACGAGATCACATCGGCAGTTGTGGGGACGCTGCGGTCGGTGGCGACCTCATCTGTCGGGCTGGTACTCCGTTCGGCGCGGACGGTGCTGTTTGGCGTGTTTACGCTGGTGCTGGGGTTCTATATGACCCGCGACTCGGACAAGATCACCGCGTCAATTATGGGCGTGATCCTGCCTGCCTACCGGGAAGATGGGCTGAAACTGCTCGGGGAAATCAACCGGGTCTGGTCTGCGTTTCTGAGGGGGCAGGTGATCCTGTCGCTCACCGTGATGGTGATACTGACGGTGGTCAGCGCGCTGCTGGGGTTGCCTCAGCCGCTGCTGCTGGGGGTGTGGGGTGGGCTGCTGGAGTTTTTACCCAGCATCGGGAATATGATCTGGGGAGGGACCGCCATCCTGCTGGCCGTGATCGAGGGATCGAGCTACCTGCCCTTTTCAAAACCGGTGTTTATCGTGATTGTCGTGATTGCCTATGTTGCCTTCTCGCAGGTGGATATCAATATCCTGATACCAAACATCATCGGCGGGCAGGTGAAGCTGCACCCGATGGTGGTGCTGATCGGTGTGATCGTCGGGCTGACAGTCGGCGGGGTGCTGGGCGTGGCGCTGGCAGCGCCAACCATTGCCACAATCAGGGTAGTCGGGCGCTATGTATATGCCAAGCTGTTTGACATAGACCCTTTTCCGGAGCTGCCGCCCGATCTGGAGACGCGCAGGGCCCGCGCTGGCAGCAGGGTCAGCAGAGCTTCGTCCGGCGTGTTTGTCCGCCAGCTGATCCAGCGCAAAGGGCAGGACAATAACCTGGACGATCCTGAAGGGTAAAGGCTGCTCACCGATCCGGATTGTGGTGTGTTTGACATTTCGAGCCACTTCTGGCATTCTTTTAATAGTCAATTAGTACTATCGTTATCTGGTGATTTCTGGCCGTCAATAAGCGCGCAGCCCATGCCAGGCCATAGTTGATGAAGGCTGGCCCACGCGCTGAAACAGTGACCTGTGACTTTATCGTGAATCGACGTGCCAGACGTCACAATTGAGGTTTTTCAGGAAGGTTAGTGTAATGTCCTCGGACCCTTACCGCGATAATTTGAATTCCCCCAAGTCTGGCGTTGAAATTGATGAAGGATACTGGGCTGCCCTGCTTGAAGAAGGTGAATACGCAGGCAGCACTTCCCCGGCGCCTTCCAACGGGAACGGGTGGAACCTTGCCGAGCAACCCAACCTGCTCACGCATGAAAACCTTCTGAACCAGACCAGTGACCATGACTGGCAGGCAGCCCAAGAGACTGCCGAGACAGATGGGACCGTGGAACTGCTGGTGAAGGGATATAACCAGGGTGGATTGCTGGTGGGATGGAACACGCTGCGTGGATTTGTCCCGGCAAGCCAGCTGGTGAATTTCCCGGTGGATGTGGATGACTATTCGAGAAGGACCCTGCTCTCCCGCTATGTGGGCAAATCGCTGAAGTTGCGGATAATTGAACTCGAATCGGTGCAGGATCGCCTGATCTTATCCGAGCGGGCAGCGCAGGCGGAACCCGGTCAGCGTGACCGGGTGATCAATGAGTTGAAGCCGGGCATCACCTGCCAGGGTACGGTTACCAACCTGTGTGATTTCGGGGCCTTTGTTGACCTGGGTGGGGTGGAAGGGCTGATCCATATCTCCGAGCTTTCCTGGGGGCGGGTTGGGCACCCACGGGATGTACTGCGCAGCGGACAGCAGGTCTCCGTTTATATCATGAATATCGATCCTGACGAAGGACGGATCGCCCTGAGCATGAAGCGTTTGCAGCCGGATCCATGGGAATCAGTGGACAAACGCTATCAGATCGGGCAGCTTGTCACCGGCGTGATCACCAATGTGGTGGACTTTGGCGCATTTGCCTGCATTGAAGAAGGGCTGGAAGGTCTGATCCATATCTCAGAGCTGGCAGAAGGGCAGTTTTTACACCCGCGTAATGTTGTTGCCGAAGGCCAGAAGATCGAAGCCCGGATATTAAATATCGATGGGCCTGCTCGCCGGCTTGGTTTGAGCCTGCGCAACCTGAACGAGGACAGCGACTGTTCATAGTCCACGCCTGTCGTCCGACTGGAAACGGGCCCTGGAACAGCCACAGCGGCCCGTTTGATCTTGAGCCTGTCCGAGATTCCTTTACTCATTACCGAAAACGCGCCCAAAGCCCCTGGATTTATCTATGGGGATGTAGGGCGCAAGGGTGCAGGTTTAGATAGCTCTCAATACTGTATAATGTTATTGTGGCAAATAAACCAGACTACGTACACATCCTGT
>JAFGNO010000172.1 GCA_016926985.1 Anaerolineae bacterium | reverse complement strand
GTTGAGGTTTTGGGTGGCTTCCCGCCCCAGTTCTCATTTCGTAAACCACCTGGTGAGGGATTACCTTCGCTATCTTAAATTGTCTGGCGCCAGCCAAACAAAAAACCCGGCGCAAGGCCGGGTGGTTACCGGATTGAACTGACCACGTTAATCGCTGCTGCTGATCCTTTGATAAGCCTCTTCTACCGTGGCAGACACAGGGAACATGCTGTCGTATCCCGTCATGGAGATGATCTTGTAGACATGCTCATTTGGGGCGGCAAGGTGGAGACTGCCACCCACTCCAAACAAGGCCTTCGCCCCAACCAGGAGCATACGCAACCCGTAGCTGGACATGTAATCCACGCCCGATAGGTCAACGATCACATTTCCCCCCTGTTCAAGCAACGCCTCTTTAAACGGTTCCTCGATACCCATCGCATTAGGGGCATCGAGCGTTCCAAGCAGCGCAACAATTAATGTGCCATCGGGGAAGAATTCCTCGGTAAATGTAACACTCATACCTGCCCTTCCATCAGATTTCAGCCTCTGGCGCCGATAATCCTGGCTTACCCCCTGGTTCGCCATCAGATACCAATTCAAGTATAGTCTACACGCTGTCCATGACAAATCAATGCTCTTTATTCCTGTTGAATTGCTGGAAAACAGGTGAAAGGTGCAAAAACCTGATAATCATCAGGCATTCTCACTCTCTGGTCAACCCTGATATGGATGCGGCAGGTTGCCCCCTCTCTCCGGAAGGTATAGCGCGATGCAACAGCCTTTGTGCCTATCTTGGGCGCTATTCACCCGCTGCTATTGTCAGCAGCCACGGGCTAAAAGCCCTTCATGGGTAACTTGATCACTCCCCGGTTTCGAGGGTCAGAAGATCGTGTTTAATACTGAAACCCCGCTAATCGACATAAATAAAGCCGGATGAATGATGAACACCCTGCTTTTGCTTCCAGTAGTATGTCTGAGTTACTTGTTAGGCAGCTTCCCATCCGGCATACTTGTCGCGCGGCTGTTTAAGAAATCAGACCCGCGTATTCACAACAGCGGTCATACAGGCGGTTTAAACTCAGCGCGTGGTGGTGGGCTGGTTGTTGGCTTGCTGGTAACAATGCTTGACCTAAGCAAAGGAGCAGCAGCAGTCTGGCTGGCAGGCCGCCTCTCAACATCGTTGATGAGCATCCCTCTGGCGGGGACTTTTGTAGTGATCGGGCACAACTGGCCGGTCTGGCTCCGCTTCTCCGGGGGAATGGGCCTAGCAACCGGCGCCGGGGCAATGGGCGGTCAATCCCTGTGGGTGGTTGTTGGGGCGCTGTTTCTGCTTGGTATTTACCGGCTCCTGATCCGGCATACGCCCAGAGCGGTCATTGCAACCATGATAACCTGGCCCACAGTCCTGCTGTTTATGCCAATTCCCGCATCAACTCAACTGCTGGCGATTGGTGCATGCCTGGCAATTGCCATCCGCCATCTCGGCGATTGGAACCGGGTTTATCGTTAGCACTTCCAAAGCACTCCCGGAACAGTCATTGTCAGACAACCCTGCTCGTGCTAAACTCGCTCCACCGTCAATTGCATGCCAGGAACCTTCGTATCTCCAACGTATCTCCAATTGCCCTCATGGAGGCCTGTTTATGCCATTCCGAGATACCTACTGGAACATTCCCCAATGGGCCAAACTGCTCCTGTTCATCGTACAATTCCTGGGAGTAGCCATCCTGCTCGGCAGGTTATACCGGCGCGTGCAGCTCTGGCTGAATGGGCGAACAGAGACGAAAATCGATCATGTTGGGCTGCGTCTGTGGCGCGTGATCAAATACGCCTTTCTGCAGATGCGCATCGCGCGAGAGCGTTATCGGGCCATCATGCACTTTTCGATCTTTGCTGCAATGATTTTTTTATTCATAGGCACTGCCCTGGCGACTATAGACCACGATATTGCCGATCTGATATTTGATGTCAAGCTCCTTAAAGGGGATTTCTATCTCCTCTATGAACTGACACTCGATTTTTTCACTGTGGCTGCTATTGCCGGGCTGGGCATGGCCTTGCTCCGTCGGGTCACACCCCGCCCGGCCCGGCTGACCTATCATGCCAGTTTTACCTTTATGCTCTGGTTCCTATTCCTGATTGTGTTAAGCGGGCTCACACTTGAGTCCTTCAGACTGGCGGCTGTGCAACCTGAATGGCAGACATGGTCATTTGCCGGGTTTGCTGTCAGCAAAATCTGGCCGGCAATTGGCCTATCAGATGAGGCCCTTCGAACAGCTCATCTTGTGAACTGGGTTTTCCATTTCTCATTGGCCGGGTTGACTTACGCAATTTCCCTCGACCTCCCGCTGAAGCATATCATCTATGCGCCCCTCAATGTCTTTTTCTCATCCTTCAAGCCAGCAGGACAGTTGGCAACCCTCAACCTGGACGATGAGGACGCCGAGTCGTTCGGCGTATCCCAGATTCACGAATTGTCAACCTGGCAGTTGATGGACGCAGACGCCTGCACTGAGTGCGGCATGTGCCAGGACGCCTGCCCGGCGTATATGGCAGGTACACCACTAAATCCAAAGCAGATCATCCTGGATTGTCGTGAAGCCCTGTCCCATTATGCTTCGGCTATTTACGAAGCAGATACTGCACCAATGCCGGTTGTCCGCGATTTTGTCAGCACCGGAGCCCTGTGGGCCTGCACCACCTGTCGTGCCTGCGTATATGAATGCCCGGTGTTGATTGAGCACGTGGACACGATTGTCGACATGCGCCGGAGCCTGGTTCTGATGGATGGCGAAGTGCCAGACCTTTTGGCAACGGCAATGACCCAGGCCGAACGCGCAGGGGATCCGTGGGGGAACTCGCGGGGAACCCGTATGGATTGGGCACACGGGCTGGATGTCCCATTGTTTTCCGAAAAACAATCGGCTGATGTGCTGTACTGGGTGGGTTGTGCCGGGTCCTATGACCCTGACAGCCAGCAGACCGCCCGCGCAATGGTCAGGATTTTTGAGGCGGCTGGCATTGACTATGCAGTGCTTGGTGAGGAAGAACGCTGCAACTGCGAATGGGCACGCCGCGCTGGCAACGAATTTTTGTTCCAGGAAGCAACATATTCCAATATTGCGGTGTTCGATCAGTACGAGTTCCAGACAATTGTAACCCACTGCCCGCATTGTTTTAACACGTTTGCCAATGAATACCCTGATTTCGGCGGTCATTATGATGTGGTCCATCACAGCACATATATCGCCCGGTTAATTAAACAGGGACATCTCAAGATCACCTCGGTAGCTGGTGAAAAGGCCACTTACCACGATTCGTGTTATCTGGGGCGTTATAACCAGATATATGATGCGCCGCGCGCCATTCTCGATGCCAGTGGCCTGGAGCGTCTTGAAATGCCCCGACATAAAGGTGAAGGGTTGTGCTGCGGGGGCGGCGGTGCCCAGGTATGGTTCGAAACACACCAGGAGACACCGGTCAACGAAATTCGCCTTGCAGAAGCTTTGAGCACAGGCGCCTCAACAGTTGTCTCTGCCTGCCCGTTTTGCACGCTCATGCTGTCCTCAGCAGCCCAGTCAAAAGGCGAGACAGAAAACCTGCAAATCCGGGATATTGCCATACTGGTGGCAAGCGCCCTGGGTAAATAGTGTCTGGGCTGAAGATGATCCCTCGACAATGGCTATGGATGGTATGCGGGTTGGTTTGCACCCTGTCTGCCGTGGGATGCCGACAGGATGACACAGATTTCCTGCAGACGGAACCCCGTCCTACCGTGGTTGTTATTACGATTGAAGGCCCATATAACGCAGACTTTGATCAGCCTGGCGATTGGCTGGTGGGCAGGGGAGAGCACAGCCATGGGGTCGTTAAGGATGGTCGTTATGTCCTGTCGATCACCGAGCCCGAGTTCCTCGCCTGGACCCATCAACAGCGCGCTTTTGGCGATGGCATTTATCAAGTAGATACCAGGTTATTGAGTGGCCCGGAAGCCAGTGCTTTTGGTTTGCTGCTGCTGGGAACCAGCAATCTCAGCCAGTTCTACTACTGCCTGATCACTGGCGATGGTCGGTACGACATTGGCTACTGTGAGGATGGCTGCCGGGCTCAGGAGTCATTGGTTGGCGGCTTCACGCTGGCCTACCCGATCCTGCCCGGCAACAATACAAACTCGCTTCGCATCGACCTCTTTTCCGGTCAGATGACTGTTTATATTAACGGAACGCCAGTCAGCCAGCTCTCCGGCCTTGAGTATGAACCAGGATTAGTGGGATTTATTGGCGAAAGTTCTCCTTACGGTGGATTTCAGGTGGCGTTTGACAACTTGCTTGTCTCCAATCAGGACGGCCAGTAAATTCTCCATCGCAATTAAAAGAAGTGGCATATACAGGTAAGTGCATGTACACTACTCCTCATAGCTCCACAAGCAATAGATAGGGGACTTCATATATGGAGCAGCTCATCGGAAAAACATTAGGAAATTATGAGATCGTGGAACTGATTGGAAAAGGCGGCATGGCAGCCGTCTACAAAGGTTTCCAATCATCTATGAACCGCCATGTAGCTGTCAAAATCATGGCACAGCAGTACAGCAGTGACCCGGCTTTTGTGGGGCGTTTCAAAAACGAGGCGCAGGTCATTGCCCAGATAGAGCATGCCCATATCCTGCCCGTTTACGATTTTGGCGAGCATGATGGCATGCTCTATATCGTGATGCGCTATCTACCCACCGGCACGCTTGAAGATCGCATTGTCGAAGGGGGAATGCCGGGCAAAGACGCAGTAGCGATTTTTAAACAGATAGCCAGTGCGCTTGACTTTGCCCACAGCCGGGGCATCATCCACCGCGACCTGAAGCCTGCCAATATTCTGATCGACGGGCAAGGAAATGCGTTCCTGAGCGACTTTGGTATTGCCAAGAGCCTTGAAGGAGGTCAGAACCTGACCGGTACTGGCAGTGTTGTGGGGACACCAACCTACATGTCGCCTGAACAGGGCCTCGGCGAGGATATCGATTCTCGCACGGATATCTATGCGCTGGGTGTTATGCTCTTTGAAATGCTGACCGGGCGCGTCCCATTCACCGCAGACAATCCAATGGCGGTCATGCTCAAGCATATTAATGAAGCGCCTCCCAGTGTGCGCAGTTTCAACCCAAATATTCATCCTGAAGTTGAAGCAGTGGTCTTGCAGGCCATGGCAAAAGAGCGCGCCGACCGCTTCCAGAAAGCAGAGGAGATGATCGAGGCGCTTGAGTATGCAGTAAGCGCTGCGACCGGCGCCGCAGTCGCTACCCGCCCCGACAGTTTCCACAGCATTGAGGCAGTCTCCAGCGCAGCCGGTCCAATCCCAACGCTGTCTGCTCCTGTATCAGGAATTCCCCAGTCTGCCACGGCGGTGCCGTTCCCGGGGGCACCAGGAATGCCCGCTCCCCTATCACCCCTGGCCCAGCTGGATGAGATCAAGATTGATCTGAACAGCATCTCGACATGGATTGCCAGTAAAGAGTGGTTGGGAACCTGGGTGCAGGCCCTGGGCCTCAGCCTTGCTACTTTTGTCATGCTCCTGCGGTTGACTGAGAATGCCACGCTGGAGGTTGGGCTTCTGTCGCTGGTGCCAGGCATCCTGCTTTATGGCCTTTTGCGCGCCCCAATGGTCGGCGCCCTTACGTCCATGCTGCTCATTCTGGCTCCCCTGCTGGCGCATGCGCCCGGTCTAGCTGTGATCTGGCTGGTGGCAACCATCGTGGTGGGCGCTCGCCTTAGCTCCCGCGAAATTATGCTCATGCTGGTGACGGCAGCTGTTGCCGGAAATCCGCTGGGCTGGTTGGTGCCCCTGCTGGCACCCTGGTGGCTGCGCGCAAGGCGCGTGGTTACACCTGTCGCATTGGGCACAATTTTTGCCGTTCTCTTTGCCATCACCCTTGGTTGGCCGGATGCGGGGGGACTGCTGCCTGCACCGACGCTCTCCCCGGATGTTAAAGAGAAGCTGTTCTTTACGGATTTCAACACAACTTATCTGGGACTGTTTGAAGATAGCTCCACGTGGCTCGGCTACACCGACATGCAGGGCCTGCTGGCGACGCTTCTGCATACCAACACGACTATCGGGAATATCATTGTCGATACACTGGGTCTTCCCCTGATTATTGCAGCAGCCTGGGCGCTTGCCGCTGTTTTATCTGTATCCAATCGCCGCGTCGATCACCCAGCGCTGAGAGCGATGGGGCTGGGACTTGGATTTTCGTTGCTTTTATCCGTACATCTGCTGTACCGACCAGAGGCAGCAGGGCTGGACAACATCAGATTTTTCCCGATCTTGCTGGCGGTTCTCACGCTGCCCATTTCGTTTCTCCTCAGCCAGTGGCCCATCCAGGCCGACCCTGCTGCAGGCAGCAAGAGTGGGACAAACCTGAACCTTCTCCGGCGGACTGCCGGGGCCTTCTTCATGTCATTGGGCGTGTCCTTTTTTGCCGCCTATCTGATCGATTCGCCAACCTTCCCTGCGATAGTCTGGGGAGGGATTATTGGCACGCTGGCCACGATAGCTAACCCATTGATCGGCCCACCGCTGGTCTTTGCCTCGCTGATTGCGGCCCTGGCCCCTGTCCGGCTGACACAGACCATCATTGTTGCCATCATCCTGTTTCTATATGTTGTTGTGAGCTTCTTTTTTGATAAACGCCGTCCACGTGCCTGGAACCCGCTGGGCGCTGGCGTCATTATCGGTTCGCCCGGCATGGCTGGCCTGGGCATCTTACCCCTTGGCGCACTCAGCCTTGGCGCGCTGGAGGCGCAGGTTCCTTCCGCATTACTGATCATTGCCACACACATCATTCTGGTGGCAGTGCTGGGGAATCAGGTGAATCCGCTTGCCTTCATCACTCAGGTGATCACTGCGCTGGCTGGCATCCTGGTCATTGAGCGCTTGATGAGCATCAAGCTGCTCGACACGCTTAACCAGAAACTGCGTCGGCTGATTTTCACGGTGGGAATGGCGCTGATTATGGCGATCAGCTACTACACAGTGGGGAATGTGGCCGAGGGAATGTTCTTCCGGGCATTGTTGTTGAGCATCATTACTTCAGGGGCACTGGTGGCTGCAATGGGCAACCGGGCCATGTTCTGGCGCCAGTTTATTGAGCGCAAAGAAGACGAGGAGCCCGAAGACTATACGCTCGACGAGGACATCACGGGACCCTGGGCACGCCAGCGCCCGCAGGGTTAACCACCTTTCCTTATCAGACTTTCCTCAACACAAATGGGGAGCCAATCCAGGCTCCCCATTTGATTACAACGTGCTGTTCAGAAAATTCTGGATGGACGCGAAATAGGGGCCTGCGCCAAACATCAGCAGGTCGTTATGTCCCCCGTTGATACGAACAAGTGTTTTGTCCTGAACCGGCGACGCTTCGTAGAGCGCCAGTCCTTCCATAAACGGGATCAGCATATCCCTGACGCCGTGGATCACCAGCAGAGGGAGTTCCATGGTTCTCATTTTCTCCCCGTTATTGATTGGGTCTGGCACACCGACCAGCATCTGAGGTGGAAAACCCAGCCTCTCCAAAAGCAAGAAGGTATTGGCGAACCCGCTTTCAATGATCAGCCCCCTGAATGAACTACTGTGCGTATACGCCATCTGGATGGCATATGCGCTGCCCAACGATCGGCCCATCAGGTACAGGTCTTCACCTGTTACCCCAGCACGAGATAGAATGTCAGGGAGCGCACAAAAAACGCTTTCAACATCCTGACCCAGCGTGCTTATTTTGGGCTGCCCGGTGCTCCACCCATAACCCCGGTAATCCACAACAAGCAGCGATGCCCCGGCCCGATAAAACAGGGGAGCCATGCTGGCGTAATCAGAGGCAATCTCGCCGTTCCCATGGAAAAATACGATCACCGGGTGACCAGGCTGGCTCATATGCAGCCGGTAGCCCAGCACAATATCATCCTCAACCGGGATGGTGCCATCAAATATGCCTTTCTCAGGCTGCGAGGCCATGACATCCGCCCGGGGATAGAAAATCATGGATAATACTACGGGGTTATCAAGAGGGTTGGTTCCCATGGCCATACTCACTTTCGCCTGAAGGCGTAGATACGCGGGTGCAACCCACCCTGGAATATCCTGTATTCAGCGCTCAACTGCCATTCGCGCTCCAACCGGTCAAGCAAACTCTCAAATAACCTGACTGCGTGGGTGATCGCCACCATACGCCCCCCCCGCCGGGTCACCCGCGCCCATTCCGCCAGTGCCGCCGGGTAGAGTATCAGGTTTTCATCATCCGACCCGGCAAGTTGACCCCAGGGTAAATCGGCGCAGACCACATCCACCGAATCAGTGGGCAGATCAAGCCCGGTTGCATCCATCTTCGTTAATTCTATGTGCTTTGCCAGCCCGGCGCCGTTGAGATTAGCTGCAGCACAACGCAGCGCCTCTTTGCTGATGTCGCATCCACCGATTCGGATGGCAGGACCAGCCAGAGCGCGCTCAATCATCAGGGTCCCCGACCCACACATGGGATTATAAAAAACATCGTCTTCACTCGGTTCGGTCAGCGCCACCATGGCAGCAGCGGCGGTAGCATTCAACGCCCCAGGCATATCGCATACGCGCCAACCCCGCGCAGACAGGGGCCTTGGGGAGATACGAATCAACACCTCCCATCCCGGTTCGGTAGGGGCGGGAAAGATACGTATGAAGAGATCGGCATCGTCCGGGTTGTATGCCATACGTGTATGAGACTCAATAGCCTCTTTGATGCGGATGAATACAGCAGACTCGCTTCCCGCGGCACTGATCCGGAAGGTCAGGAAAGAACCAGATGGGTGCATACCACGAATATGATCGATCCGCCCGGTAATGCGTTGCAGATGCTGATGGCCCAGCAGGGCGCGGGGGCGCGGCACAGCGAAATGCTCAATCCGGTAGATTGCCACCACGGTTCGCAGCAACAGCAGATTGCTGAGGCTCCCGGGATAGGCAAAACGCAGACTATCGGTTGGCTGATTTCTGTGAAATTGGAGCGCATCGCCAAATGTGGTGGCCAACTCAGCACGGGCAAAGGACTCAAGCCCTGGCAACACTTCCGCTTCGTAATGCATCGATCAGAGGGTCATTCCAGGTAGGGAATCACGAATCGATAAAGCGCAACCAGCGCCAGAATTGGCATCCAACTCAATCCCAGTGCGGGCAGCCAGGCCTGTATGCGCCGCCAAAGGCTGCCTTTCAGCCGGCGCCCGATGAGTTTCACCCATCCGTACAGCCCGGTGGTAACCAGCAGGCCAACCGGCGTCAGAGCTGTAAAGAGGTAGCGCCCCTGTAACTGCACAAACGTCAGGTTGTAATACAGGTAATTAAACGCAGTCGCCGCAGCAAGGGCTGACAGAATCCAGATACCAGCTTTCTGGTTTGAAGAACGGGAAATCTTACCCAGGAGAAGAAACAGCACAACGCCAGGCACAGCACCGATCAGGAAGATACCAATGACCAGGTAATAACGCGGGGGCATGGGCACACCCATCCAGCCGAACTGGCCCCAGAAGCTGTGATAGGTCGTTGTTAAAAACTGCTTGAGGTAGGTTCCAAACCCAATTGTCTGAATGTATTCGCCAGTTCTTAGCTGGCCCACAACCACTGCATTGTGCACTCCCTGACCCAGGAAATCAAGCCATCCGTAGACTACAATGTTACGTATCCACCAGGGAAGGCCCAGCAGCAAGGCCAGCCCCGCAGCCCACCCGACCTGTGCCAGCAGCCAGCGAACAGAGTGGCGCTCAATGCGCCAGCGACAAAGGATCGCGGTGGCAACAATCAACACGGCGGGTAAATAGATTGTCAGCTTGGTTAGAAAAGCCAGACCAGCCAATCCGCCCAACGCCACAGCGTGAGGCCGGCTGACTTTGTCCAGAGCTTCTCTGCTGCCTGATGCAGTATTCACAACCGGGTTTCCCACATAGCCAATTGCCACAACTGCCAGCATCCCAATGACAAGTTCGGCCAGGCTGTCGTTATTCACGCTGGCCATGATCGCCACATGCTGCGGCAGGAAAGCGACAAACAGCAATACTGCCAGGGCAATCGGTTTATTCTCCGGGGCAAGCCGCACGACTGCCATATATGCCGCCAGTGCCACACCCGCGCCAAAAATAACGGAGAGAATACGAAGCGCCAGCATACTGCCGTTTGAGAGCCGGTATACCAGCGCGCCGACCAGATAATACAGCGGGGGCTGGTGGTCTTCATATTGAACCGGGGTTAAGTCCGCGTCTTCAGGAAATTGTCCCGCCTTGAGTTCCTCCAGATAAGCCGAATCCCAATCACCGGGCTCAAGGAGTGGACAGCAACCTTCCCCTGCAACCTGGGCAATATAGTTATAGTGGGCCGGTTCATCCGGAGCCTGCCAGGGAGGGGTGTTGACCGCATATAGCACACCGATAATGCCATAAACCAGCAGCGCCAGCAGAACTGCGCCAGCAAGTAGGCGGTTTTCAGGCACGCTTTCCCTCTGCCAGTTTTGCTTTCACAAAGGCCCACGGCGCGGCAAACCCGGCCCAAAGCCCTATCAGACCATACCGGATTATCCGGAACAAAAAACGGGAGGCCCCTTCAAATAGTGGCTCCCAGGCGATAATGGCCTCCGACAGCGCATCAAACAGGGCGCTCAGCCCAAACCGCAGGATCAGCACCCCGATTATCCCGACAGCAAAGCGAAGAAGCCGCTTCCACCAATTGCCTCCTGCAACAAACCCCACATACTTCGTTTCCAGCGCAAACCCTATCCCCAGCCCCATAAAAGCCGCAATGGGCGTGAGTGGCCCCGCCAGGAGGTCATCAATGGGCACGGAAGTCTCCAGCCATTCGGGCGAAGAAACCCGGATCAGTCCGGGGTAGACGAGAATCATGACCAGAGTGGCAGCTATCACCAGCCCGATCTGGTCGCGGAGCTTTCGCTTTTGGAGCCAGGTCGATGCCTTTGGCTCAATCCAGGCATAAAGCCCCAGCCAGGCCAATCCGAGAACAAACCCCAGTCCCACATCCTGGGGGAAATGCACGCCTAACGACATGCGAGACATAATCATCAGCACGATATAGACTGCCACAGCGACGGTTACCCAGCGTTTGCGTGCCTGCAGAGCCACAGCCCCCCAGAGGGTAGTTGTTCCC
>JAFGNO010000022.1 GCA_016926985.1 Anaerolineae bacterium | reverse complement strand
GCAGAGTATCGGAACGACCCTGATGGCTGCTTATGCCAACCACCTTCGTCTTTTGGGAAGAAGCCAGCTCGATCCCCCGGGTTTCGCAAAGGGTAACAGAACCTTACAGAACCTGATTTTGCAGGTGACAGGCATCACCTGCTGCGCTAGAATTATTGTTAGACAATCGCCAAATAGACCATGATTTGTTGGTATTTGGGAAGGATCGGGATTTGACAGGACGCGCATCATCTCCGCTTCAAGACTATATCGGCAAGATCAAACTCTTCTCGCGCAACGTGCAGATGGTGCTGCTCTACAGCGCCCTCACCGGGCTGACGTTTGGCGTCTTCCGCCTGCTGTTCAACTTCTACGTGCTCAGTCTGGGCGGGTACGACGAGCGCTTCCTGGGGCTGCTGACCAGCCTCTCATCAGCCGCATCGCTGCTGATGGCGCTGCCCGCTGCCTACATCGCCGAACGATTCTCACGCAAGCGGATTATGGTGATCACCGGGATCATCAGCGGGCTCGCCTTTCTGGGGCTGGTGCTGGTCCCCATCCGCGGCTTCCTGATCTTCTTCAATATCATCTCGGGGATTGCCGCAAGCACCCGCCAGGTAGCGGTATCGCCCTTCCTGATGAGCAATACCACTAACGCCGAGCGGCAATATGTGTTCAGCTTCAACCAGGGGATGGTAACCGTCGCCAGCTTTTTAGGCAACATGTTTGGCGGGATGCTGCCCTCCTGGTTTGGCGGACTGGTCAACGCCGCGCCGACTGCCACAATCTCCTACCGGCTGGCGCTGGTCAGCATGATGGCAATTGCCCTGCTGGCGGTCGCGCCGCTGGCACTCATCGCTGCGACACCCCCGGATCGCAGCCGAAAGATCGACCTGCCCTGGCAGTTGTTCTGGCAGCATGGACGGCAGCTCACCCGCCTGATCCTTCCAAACTGGATCATCGGGCTGGGTGCGGGGATGATGATGCCCTTCATGAATCTCTACTATCGCAACGTGTTCAACAAAGAGGACTCGATTATCGGGTATCTGTTTGCTTCTGGCGCGCTGGCGATGTCGCTGGCGCAGTTTATCGCGCCCCCGATTGCCGACCGGATCGGCAAGATCAACACAACGGTACTGACACAGGTGCTGTCCGTGCCGTTTCTGATCTCGCTGGGGCTGGCAGCCTGGGCCGTCCCACGGGGTGGAAATGCCACATTGTGGTTTGTGATCGCCTGGGCCGCTTACCTCTTCCGGCTGGCGCTGATGAACATGGGCGGCCCGGTGTATACCACGTTTATCCTGGAGCAGGTACCGGAAAACGTGCAGGCGCTCGCCGCCAGCCTGACGGGCATCGCGTTCCAGTTTGGCTGGGTGCTCAGCCCACAGCTGAGCGGCTGGTTCCAGACCAACTACGGGTTTGTCCCGGTCTTTCTGACCACCTCCGGGCTGTACATCGTGGGCATCGCCGTCACCTGGATATTCTTCCATGATGCTGAGAGGAAGTACAAAGCGACCGCGCTCCTTACCGCAGACAGCAGCACGCTGGGAGACTGAACCCAGCAGCAGCAAATCCAGGAGTAAACAGGCCTGCGGACCCGTATGCGCAGGCCTGTTTACTCACCCTAATTGTCACTTGATAACCACGGCCTAGCGCATAAACTGCCTTGTCCATTTTCCAGGAATGAGTATGCTATTAACCAGCAACTGGCCTGGAGTGAAGGATTTTGTGCCGCCATGTTACCATCAACAATCAACCGGATTGCTTTACTGCTGGACGATGCCTTTTCCGCGCTGGGCGTCGCTGCGCCTCTGGACGCAATTGAACGGATGGCAATCACGATCCACCAGGCGATGGATACTGGCCTGCGCTCATATCACACATCAGGGCATGTGTTCAATGTGTGTGGATCAGGATCGGCGCTCCAGGTTCTGGCCGGGTTATTTCATGACGTGATATATGCCCAGGTTGATGGCGGATTTCCAGGGCATACTGGCGACATCCTGTTCGACTACATCGACATGTACGATGGAAACACAGTGATCGGGACAGACATTTCCGGGGATGACCTGGCCGCCCAAATTTGCCTGAGGATATTTGGCTTTGAGCCGGGGCAGGTGCTCTCACCCTATGCCGGGATGAACGAATTTCTCAGCGCAATCGTTGCCGTGAGAATGCTGGAGAATTTTCTATCCCCGGTTGAACTGGTCCAGATTGCAGCCTGCATCGAGGGAACCATCCCATTCCGGAGCAACAACCCATTCCAGGCATTGGAAAGCCGCCTGCGGGCCACCTGTAAATCGCTCAATCTCGCCCTGGACGACAACGAGATCGAGAAAATCATGCGGCTGGCGGTCGTCTTATCCAACTGCGACCTGCAGGGTTTCGCCGAACCACATCCTGCCTCATTCCTGGCTGATACGTGGCTGCTGCTGCAGGAGTCCAACGCCATTCTGTGGTCAGTGGGAATGTACTCCATAGGAGCTTACCGGCAGGCATTAATGAAGATGGAAGCCTTTCTTGGATCGCTGGACCCGGACACGGTTTTTCACCGCTATGCAGGCACGCCCGATGTTGATACATTCCAGAAGTGGACCCGGCTGGCTCACCAGAATGTCACGCTTTCGCAGGATTACCTGAGGGCTAAACTGCTGACGATCCTTATTGTCGAGGCGCTGGCATTGGCAACCGGCGGCGATGTCCCGGTCTCAATGCTGCTGGGGGATATCAAAGCAGTGGGAGACGAACACCCGGATACCATCGAATACCACCTGCCAGAACTACCAGAGAAATCCGATGTGGACTGCGACCCGATTTTGCTGTCGGTGCTGGACGAAGGCCGCGCGCGCGATTCGGCAATTGACCGGCGAACCTCCCCCCTCACCTCGTTTGTATGCCAATCCTTTGGCACCAAGCGAGCCCGGCAACACCTGGCAATGGGCAAACAGATGATCGCCGGAGACGTGACCCCGGAGGCATTTCTCGCCAGCCTGGATATGGACATCATGCGGGCGATTGCAAACGCAATGTCCGAGATCTCGATCACACGCCGGGAGGCCCTCCTGGCGCTCATCGACAGGCTGCCGGGACTGGCAGATAATCTCCCACCTGTTTAGTTGTGGGATTTCCCACCTTTATCGAATTGAGGCCCCCTTCGTATTCCCTGAATGGAGGCCAATGAGAAAGCCCTATCTGGCGAATCGCGACCGTGCGCGAGGCTCCTTTGCGCCCCCTGACCACAACCTGATCAAATAAGACATACCGCGAAGGCGGCATTTGTCCTCCAGAACCTGCCATAGTATAGTAGGTTGGACAAAAGTATCCCGTTATCCGGGCTCTTGATGCGCCGAAATCAGGGCGCACATGACGGTGGAGGCAGAGAGCCTGACTGCCAGTCAGGCGGACAAATAGCTGGGAATAAAACCAATTTTCAAGCTATATATGGTTTCGGATGCGCAGGCATTGCCATCCGCCCAACCAGAAGCCGCTTCGTGTGACCAATGGGTCCGAACACAGAAAGCGGTTTTTTTTATTGCACGCTGACAGCCACACAAATCAACAGAAAGGAAATTATGACAGAGATAAACACAAACATGGTGATGGAGCCAGAAACAATCCAGTCCGGACAGGATGGCGGGATCAAAGAAGCTACCTTTTCCGGGCTTTTAGACCAGTATGACTACCGCAAACCCCGACGCGGTGAGCTCCTGGAAGGGGTGATACTGAATGTCGGTGACAATGAAGTCATTGTGGATGTTGGGGTGAAGCATGACGCCCTGGTGCCCCGTGAAGACCTGGAAAGGCTGGATGACAGCGTGCTGGAGCAGCTTGTACCTGGCCAGGATATCCTGGTTTATGTGCTGCGGCCCTCTGGTTATGCAGGCGACCTGATTGTCTCCATCAACAAGGCATTGGAGCAGGAAGACTGGGTGCGGGCTCAGGGCTGTCTGGACAGCGGCGAGGTTATCGAGGCCGATGTGATTGGCAGCAACAAAGGCGGCGTGCTGGTGTCATTCGGGCGGCTGCGGGCGTTTGTCCCCCAATCACATCTTACCAGCATCCCTCGAGGCGCTTCTGCCAATGAGCGGCAGGAGGTAAAAGAACGCCTCCTGGGCGAGACTCTTTTCCTGAAGGTTATCGATATTGACCGTCGGAATAACCGGCTGGTCATGTCCGAGCGCGCAGCACAAGGCGAGGCCCGCCGGGCACGCCTTGCGGAGCTGGAAGCAGGCCAGGTGGTAACAGGGCGGGTAGCCACCCTGAAGAGCTACGGCGCCTTTGTCGATATTGGCGGCATTGATGGCCTGATCCACATTTCCGAGTTAGCCCACCAATGGGTCAACAACCCGGACACGGTGCTATCAGTTGATGACGAGGTGGAAGTACTCATCAAGCAGATCGACTACGAGCGCGAGCGGGTCAGCCTCAGCCGGAAGGCGCTGCTGCCCGGCCCATGGGACACAGTACTCACCGATTATGAGGTGGACGACCTGGTGAGCGGAACGGTTACCAGCGTGGTCGACTTCGGGGCTTTTGTGATGCTGCCCAGCGGGGTGGAAGGGCTGGTATACGTGAACCAGATGTCGACTTACAACATCTCACAGCCGGGCGACCTGGTGCAAAAAGGCGATGATGTCCTGGTGCGGATCATTGACATCGATCCTGACCGGAAACGGTTGACCCTCAGCATGGACGCGGTATCCTATTCCGAGCATCTTGAGTGGATGGAAAGCCGATCCCCCAAAGAAACAGGCGAAGATGGCGCTGACGCTGGCGAGGGCACGCAGCCAGAGTCTGATTCCCCGCCAGACGATCTTTCAGTATTGGAAAGGAACGAGCATGTTGAAGAAGGGTGATGCCGTTGTCCATCCTGACCATGGTGCGGGCGTTTTGGGGGATATGCAGACCTGGCAGGTAAGCGGTGTTGAACGCCGGTATCACTGCGTTGAGCTTATCAATGGCAAAGGAACGCTCTGCATCCCTGTCGATCAGGTTGAAGAAGCCGGGCTGGTGCCGATTCCCGATGATACCAGCCCGATCATTGATGTGCTGGATGATGAGCCGCAGGAACTGGACAAGGATTATCGTAAGCGGCAGGCGAATCTCCTTGCCAAGGTGCACAGCGGTGATATTGCGCTGGTTGCTGAAGCACTGCGCGACCTTGCATGGCGCAAACGTGACACCCGGTTATCGGGGGGAGATACCAGGCTTAAAGATGAGGCGCAGGAGATGCTGGCAGGCGTGCTCGCTTTACAGCTTGGCCAGGATGTGGACGCCGCACTTGAGCAGTTGACCCTGGCCCTTGAGCAGTCCATTGAGAACAGGCTGGTTGAGGCTGACACCGTGTAAGCAGTTCCTGCCCCGGCGCAGCAAGGTCAGTTAAAAAGAGGTACCGAGACACCTCGATACCTCTTTATCTGTATCAGGCTTGTTTTGAAATAGCAGGCTTCCCCGCCACCGCCTCAGAATCTGGAAGCCGCTTCAAACCAGCAGCCGGAGATCAGACTCCCTGCTTGCGCAGCACCAGGATATAGACAAGCATCCCGATACCACCCAACACGACAAACACGGCCAGCGCGCCAAGCACGGCAATCAGCCAGGTTGGTATACCGCCCCCTTCTTCCTCGGCGGGGGTCTGGTCACCGCTGCCAAGCAGCCGCGCGCCAAACTCCTGGTTCAAAATGGCGCCATCGGTAACCGTGGCCGTCCAGACCTGCGGGGTGGTAGCCTCAAAACTGTCCCCGGTCCACGAGATCGTGTAGGTTCCTTCTGGCATCTCCACGAAGCAATAAGGCTCACTGATCCCATCGGTTGTATAACGGTCAAGCAAAGTTGTCCCGTTGTTGATGGTGAAGGTGATCCCTGCGAGCCGTTCTTCGCCCGCCTCGCGGATACCATTGCCGTTGGTGTCATCCCAGCTCATCACACAGATTGTCCCGGTTCCCACTGCCTCAGTGGGCTGTTCGGTGGGCTGCTCCTGGGTTGGCGCTTCGGTGGGCGGTGCTTCGGTGGGAGACGCTTCGGTTGGCTCCTCGGTGGGCGTCGCTTCGGTGGGCGGTTCAGTAGCTGACCCTCCTTCGCGGATGATCAGATACGTGCCCAGCACCACGATGTCATCAGTCATGTTGTTCAGGCGCTTGATCTCATCCATTGACACGCCATACATGAACGCAATGCCTGACAGCGTATCGCCCGGCCCCACCAGATGGACAATTCGACCGGTAGCATCAGGGGTTGAATACGCAAAAGGGGTCTCGGTGGGCGTGGGGGTTGCTGATGGAACAGCGGTCGGCGCAACAGTTGTCGCCGAAGTGCTGGTAGCTACCGGCGTATTGGTCACAGCAGCCACCTGCACCAGAGAGGTATCATCCCATGCTGTATCGCTGCGAGACACACAGCTGTCCACCCGGTTATAGGTATACACCGTGATGGTGGTGCCGTTTGCTACAGCCTCCACGCTCAGCGCCATCCACGCATCATTGGCCGTCTGGAAAGCTGACCAGACAATCGAACCGGCGGTCGGGTCATTACCCCCGTTGGGATCGATGCCCACCCGAACCGGGCTGGTAGTCGGGGAAACAGTCTTAGCATAAGCAGTAAAGCGATAGGTTTCGCCATCGGTGACACTGGCCTGCTGCCAGAGTCCGGCTGTATGGCTGATGTTCCCCTCTGTATAATACCGGGAAGATTGTGCGCCACCGTGCACATACCTGCCTTCGGTATTCAAAATAAAGGTGGGAATCTGGTTTTCGCAACCACTGGCTGAATAACGCCACCAGACAGACCAGCTGGTAGGCGCTTCGTACTGTGGATTCCCCTCATGTAAATACTTGCCACCCTCAAATCCGGCGTTGGCCAGCAGGTTGGTCTGGGTATCAGGTGCACCAAAAACCGGGATAACTGACAGCGCCATGATGGCCAATACAAGGCCCAGCACCGGCAACCGTAATTTTTTCATTAGATTCATCGCATCCCTCTCGTATTAAACTTGCCGGCGCCGGAATAAACCGCCGCGCGGCCAACGCATATGATAACCCCGACCTTGTGTCCTCACCAGAATTCGCACCGGGTTACTTTTTCCCAACAAGCGAATAGAGTTTCAGCCGGACTGACCGCCCCTTGAGGGGCATGGCGCCCAGTGCATCACAATCGAAACTATCCTTGACCTGCTCATACAGGTCTTCAGTGATCAGGATGCGATTGCCCAGCGCCTTACCCATCAGCCGCGCTGAGGTATTGACTGTATTGCCCAGAACATTGAACTCGCGCCGCCCGCGCGGCTCGCCAATCTCCGCCGCAAACACCGGGCCGCAGGTCATCCCGATCTGGCATTCAATGGTCAGCTCGCGCCCCCCCACCTCCGGAGGCTTCACACCTGCGATTATGTCGCGGATGGCAAGCGCCGCCTCACAGGCCCGCTGCGGATCGTTGGTGTGAGCCACCGGGACACCGAACATGATCATCATATCGGAACCCACCAGGTGATAGGTCACTTTTTTCAGAACACCACCGCGCGCCTCAACTGCCGCATTGATCTGGGCGAAGGCCTTTGAAAAGCTGTCCACAACCTTTTCAGTCTCTTCAGGGGTGGCAGAATCCACCGATTCGGGCAGCCCCATCAGGTTTGTAAAGATGATGGTTGGCTGCGGAAAGGTTGGCTCGACCTCCCGCTGTGCAGCAGCCTCAATGATCACTTTCAGCACCGGGTCAGGGACAAACATCGCCAGCGACTCTACCCGCGTCAGCATATCAGCAATCTCCTTGACCAGGGCGTCTATCGTGCGTTCAAACAGCACCCCTCCTGCCATGCGTCGCCGGGATACGCCGATATCAAATGTCCCCAACTCGTCATCGCTGAGATCGTCAATCACAAGCTTGTAGCCAGGATCCCCGTCCTCAAAGCGGAACAGGTCTTTAACCTGCTCATAAGCGGTCATGGTCAGGCACACCCGACTAACCCGCCCTGCGCCTTCGGCCAGTTTGGAATCGTGTACATCCTCCCCCATCAGGATGTGCTCCATCCGGTGGGGCGTCCCAATATCAGCAGTGAGGAACCGCCCGACATGAATGCCAACCCGCATCCCAAGCGCCAACGGGCCGCCGGGGGTTTCAATATGGGCATAAGGCTCCATCGCCCGCTGCATACGCAGCCCGGCGCGCACTGCCTGGGCCGTCTCGGTGCGCCGCCGGTTTGCAGGAAACTGGGCCAGGAGCGCATCACCGGTAAACTCCAGCAGTTCGCCGTTGGACATCGCGACAATTGAGATCATGTCGGCAAAATACCCATTCAAGACTCCCAGCAGGTTGGCAGCGCCCTCTTTGCCGTGCCTGGCATTAGCTTCCATCAGCGGCGTGAAGCCGGACAGGTCAGTGAACATGAGGGCACCCTCTTCCCAACTATAACGAATGCGCCCCGGGGTCGCCGGTGAGGCGGCAAGCTGAGGAGGCATATAGTTGGCAAGAATATGCCAGAGAGTACGCAGATGCTCAAACACACTTTCCAGGTTTTCCGGCGACTGGTCCAACCATGCCTGCGCATAGAGATTGGCCGGCAACAGGCCGCGGAGCCTGGGCTCCAAATCTTCTAATGGGAGTTTAGTTTCATCGGTCATGATCGACTCCGAATTTTCCAGCCACTTGATGCATAATATTGAGCACTCAATCTGCCAGGCGCTCTGCCATCAGGTTAAAAATCACCGTCAAGGGGTGGTCCGGGAACCTGTTGACAAAAATCCCGCCGCTGGACATCTCCAACAACTCATTGGAATGCGGGAGCATCCCGATAACCTCTGCTTTGAACGCATTTTCTGCCTCATCCCGGACCCTGTGGGGGTCCTGGCCGAATGGAATGCCGTTGATAATCAGGTATGTCTGGCTGACATTTAACTCTCTGACCATGTCAACCAGCAGGGCTGTGCCCTCATAATGCTGGCGATCAAGCTGAAGCACAAGAAGGGCTGTATCCGACACCGCCAGCGAACGAAGGCTTTCCTGGTTCATCCCTGAATGTGTGTCAGCAATGATGTAATCCAGATGCAGAATTGATGAGAGATCCAGGAACCCCCGTGAAAGCTGCTCCATTTTCAGATCAGTCTCAAAGGCTTTAGCAATCGTGGATGTCCCGGGATCAGATATCACGGCATAGAGACGGCCCGGCGGCGAGATATCAGCCTGTTCTGTGATCTCCAGCACGGCAGCATACAGGCCAGGTATGTCACCTGTCAGGTAGTCATTGAGAAAACCGGGCGCCGAGTCGGGGGAAATTCCCAGCACAATATGCAGGGATGGCGACTGGATATCGGCATCCACCAGGCCAACGCGAAACCCCCTGGCTGCCAACGCCGCAGCGAGTGACGCGGCGATATGCGTTTTGCCTGTCCCCCGGCGAAATGACAGCAGAGAAATAACCCTGGTCATCAAATACCACCCTTATGTCCGTCAGTGTTATAAGAAAAAAGGGCTGTACATGTTTTCGTGGGATTCGCATGCCCTGAAAACATCCACAACCCCCGTTTGAACCCTGAGTAGATCGCGCCTGTCTGCTCCCTGTTGTCCGACAAGCATGGCTTAAACAGGGCCATGCTTGAGGTCAGTCTGTGAACACTCAAGCAGTCGTGCACAGAACTGGCCGTATTGTGGGCCTATTTGCGCCCAACTGCACTAGGACATCAAGATGTCGGCAATCTGGTTGTATGTCCTGGTGATATCGTGTTCTGGATAGTGCGTGGAAAAGATTCCAGAGCTTGCCAGCGACATCATCTCGTCAGAGTGCGGCAGAATGCCTGCCACCTTGCAGTTATAGGCGGATTCAACCCGTTTCCGGATGTCTTCTGTATCAAAAACCTGAGGGACTTTATTCACAATCAGCACCATGCGAGGGACCCCCAGCTTGCGGGCCACTTCAACCGTGACGCTTGTTCCCTGATAGTCCTGGCTGTCGGGGCGCATGATGATCGCCAGCGCATCTGAAATGGCAATCGACAAGAGGGTTTCCTCGTTCAGCCCGGGGTGGGTATCAATCATCAGGACATCCAGATTCATGGCATCCACCAGGTCCTGGAATCCGTCATTAAGCAGGCCGACATCATATCCCTCACGCAGGACGCGGGCGATCTCCCCTGGTTTGATGCTGGAGGGAATCAGGAAAATCTTCCCCTTGATATCACCCCCCACTTTGTGAGTGACTTCATGGGCGCAGTCTTCGATCTGGCACTTGTTCCACAGGTAATCATTCAGGGAGTGATGCATATCCTCTTCAGTCAGGCCAAACAGGATATGAATACCCGGCGACTGGATATCAGTGTCAATAACACCCACACGCATGCCGCGGGAGGCAAGGATAGTAGCGATATTCGCAGTTGAGTTGGATTTGCCAGTACCACCCCGGAACGAGTGAACTGATATGATCTTTGACATACAAGTTTTCTCCTCAGGCTTAAAATCGACAGTTGTTTACTGATCCATAAACAGGGATCATAAGGGCGCTATAGTCAAGATAGCTCAATATATTTAATCATGATCCGGCTTTTTCCGGAGCAGGCCAAGAAGGCCGCCTTTCTTTTTCTCTTCCTTCTTGTAGCCCAACTTCTGAGTGGGCATATCGCTGATATCAGGCTGATCTTCAGAATGCGCTTCTTCTCTCAGTTGGTGGATGGCGCTCATCTCTCTTTTCGCCTTCAGGCCGCCTTCCGCCTCTGCCGCGCCTTCTTCTACAGCCGACCACAACTGATCCATCGTACCCGAAACCGAGGCATGGCGCACGCCGCTGCTATCTGAACGGGTGACATCGCTGCCTGCTTTCTTTTTTAACTGGACCTGATAGACCACGATGTCACGGTCCTCAATGCGCTCAAGCCAGTCCAGGTCAACCAGTTCTGCCAGCGCCTGATCGATTTCTTCGTCGCTGAGCCTTTTGTCCTCCGGCAGTTCAGCAAGCTTCTCACAGATTTCCTGATAGCTCATCCGTGATTGCCGCAGCAACAGCCTGGTAATACGCCGAACCGGCACGGACATGCTCATCATGTCCAGCGTGCTGACCCCGCGTTTTGGTTCTTCTTTGCCCGGATCTACGCTCATAATCCACCCATTTTCCAACCCATCAAGAGGCCTGATTGTTTATGTCTTCCATAGCCTCGTCGCGGGCTTTTTGAGCTTCCGCGATCTTCTTGTCCAGATTCGCCCATACGCTTTTGGCTAATTCGCTGCCCGCCTTCCGGCGCAAGTTAGCCTCATAGACAATATTAGTCTCACCCATGCGAATAAGCCAGCCCTGCATCACCAGATCGGCAAGCGCCTCATCCAGGTCATCCTGGCTCATAAAGTCCTCTGCCCATTCACGGATCTCCGTATAAGGAAGCTCAACCTCGGTGATCATCATACGCATGATACGCCGCTGATTATCCGGGAGATCCCGTAAATCCAGGGGGGAAATACCGCCGCTGTCCTCGTCCTGTCCCCCAATTTGATTGTGCAATTGATCAAATACGCCACTCATAAGCACCCTCGCAATTATGCTCGGCTAACGGTGTGCGGCTAATACAGCTCTGGCATGGGGATTGGCTCAGGCTGCGGATCGCACAACCCGCACCAGATCACATTCGCAACAGCCAACCCCTTTGGCGTGTTATTGGCTCCCAGATACATGGTGATAAATGACGACATCTTGCTGGCATGATCCTTGCATACGAACCTGCCACAAAATGAACATGCTGCACGTGCGTTTTGTTCACATCTCCAGCATTGCACTGCCCATTCTCCTGTTAGTCAGCGATCTACAAGTTTTCCAGAATATCCTGGGCGACCCCCTTGATCCCCACTGACCAGGGATGATCGGGATAGCGCAGCGAGAAAATGTCGGCACTGCCCATGTCAACCATATCTTCGTTGAGGGGCAGCACGCCGGAAACCTTTACTCCGTAGGACGCCTCAACCGTTGCGCGCACCTGGTCAAAGTCGTAGCGGGTGAGGGCCTTGTTCACAAGCAGGCGCATGGCAGGCACATCCAGGCTGCGGGCAATATCTACTGTGACAGCAGTCCCCTGGAAGTCCTGCTGGTCAGGGCGCAGGATAATAATCAATACATCCGAGATCACAATTGAGAGCAGCGTTTCCTCGTTCAGGCCCGGGTGAGTATCAATAAACAGATAATCAAGTTCAAGCGCTTTCCTCAGCGTTTTCAGGCCTTTGTTCATCATATTAACGTCATACCCGTCACGCAGGATTTTACTGATCTCCCCACTGTTCATGCTGGAGGGAATCAGCCAGAGGTCTTTGCCAATCAGGGCCTGCCGTCCCTGTGCGTCGCCCACGTGTTCACCAATATTGAAGGCAACCTCCTCAATGGGGCAGCGCCCGGCCAGGAAATCATTCAGGGTTTTTCCCATCTTTTTCTCATCCAGGCCAAACAGCACATGGATACCCGGTGACTGGATATCGGTGTCAACGATGGCAACCCGCTTCCCGGCCATTGCCACCTGCGCAGCAAGATTTGCCGTTGTGTTGGATTTCCCGGTTCCGCCCCGAAAGGAGTGAATGGAGATAGTTTTGCTCATGCTGCAACCCTCTCATGCTTAAGAAACATACAACTCAGTGTAAAACATTCTTTGGTATCAAATGATTTCAATCTTCGTCATCCTGTTCACGGATGCGTTTAGCAGAGGCCTTGAGTTCGGCAAAGAAATCCGACCCGGTCAGACTCTCTACCTCCTCCTGCCGCTTGACCTCATCAATCTGAATGGACAGCATCCGGACCTGGGCCTTGAGTTCTTCCTCACGCTTCTGGACACCTTCAACCATCGAGAAGAACGCTGCCAGCATTTCCCTCACGCGGGATTCGTCCGATTGCCCGCGCCCGATGATCTGGGACTGCGACTTTTCGATTTCGGTCTTGGCGAAGCTGTAGTCGCCTTCTGCCACCTTCCGGCTCAGTTCAATGGCCTGCTGAATATAGGAAATGCTGAAGCGCAGCCGCTGAGAAAGCATCCGAAGCATGATCTGGGCAATAGCGGGATACTCGTTGAGAAATTCGATAAATGCATCCCGCGTCAACCAGAGCACCTCGGTTTCGGTCAGCGCCACCACACCGGCAGCGCGAGGCACCTCGTCGACCAGCGACATCTCGCCCAGCACCTCGCCGGGGCCCAGCTGGTTAAGGGTCAGTTCTTCGCCCTCGGCATTATGCATGATTACCTTAACCCAGCCCTTATCAATGACGTAAAGCGCGTCACCGACATCGCCCCTATTGAAGAGCACCTCGTCCCTTTCAAGGCGTTTTCTGCCGATACGATTCATCAGCACTTTCAGCGCTTCATCCGGCAGATCGTGAAAGAGGGGCACCTGGCGCAGGATGTCGGCATAATTCAGGCGCAGATCCCGGCTGATCTCCCGGAGCTGGATCTGGTTCTGAACAGGAAGCCGGTTAAAGGCCTCCATGAAATCATCGCGAGAGAGGACCAGCAGAATGGTGAATTCAGCAGCAACGGCGCCAGCCGTGCGCGGTTCCATATCAATCAAGGTCATCTGCCCCAGCGCCACGCCGGGCCCTGTCTCGTTGACCACTTCCTCGCCCTCGTCGCCGGCGATCACAATCCGAATCAGCCCCTCTGTGACAATGTACAATGCGTCGCTGGGCTGCCCCTGACGAAACAGGACATCTCCAACCTCGAGGCTCCTGGTGGTAAATTTCCGGGCCAATTCCCGGATCATGTCCTCAGGAAGCGGCTCAAACAGCTCAAGTCCCTGTAAATAACCCGTTAGATTCTTCATCGTCCCTTTAGTATACTGTTAATAGGCCAGTCATCAATTTGGATACGCTGTGCCCGCAAAGTCAGCGTTCTTCGTCTCCCCCCGCAGCAACCTCAGTGGTGCGCTCTCCGAGCTTGGCCCATAAGCTTGGCCCGGCGCTGGCAGGGCGTTCAGCAATGCGCTGCTGAATGGCATTCTCAAGCATATTCCACAGGGGGCTGGTATCCGGCGGGATGATCGCCCGGACATAAAGCATCACATAGGCACCAACATCCCGGCGGACCCCATCCATCCGGGCGCGGATCTCATCCATCTGCTCTTCGACGCCTTTGCGCATCCGATCATCGCTTAACTTATCCAGCGTTTTACGCTTGATACCAAGCTGCGCCTGGAGCTTCAAAAACTGTTCGACCTGCTTGGTTTTTTCTTCACCAAACCGCTCGCGGATCGGTTGGAGAAGGTCGTAGATGTCAGAAAGCTGGTTAACCACAGCTTTTTCGCCAGCAGTGACCCGGTCAGCTTCACCCAGGGCTTCCTCGATCCACTTCCGTCCCTCCTGCAGCCCGCGCTTGATCATGAACGCAATAAAGCCGAACCCGGCCACCCCCACTGTCGCCGCATAGAGCAGCAAAAGTCCGCTGTAAACACGCGTCACCATATTATTAAAGCCGGTGTGGATAGCCATGCCGACCAGCAGCCCACCCAGCAGGGTCAGCACACTCGTCGGGAACTTCTGGAAGCGGGCATGGCCAAGCGCAATTCCCACCACCGCGCTGGTGGTGGCATGCATCAGGTTGGTGGAAATGACCCGGCTGAAGGCGGTCCCGAAAGCGGCATAGGAATCGGCAATGTAGAAGTAATTCTCAAATACAGCAAAGCCGATACCAATTGCAAACCCGTAAATTGCCCCATCGACAAAGTAGGTGAAGTTTGGCCGCCTGACCAGGTAAATGAGGAGCAGCGCTTTCAGGATTTCCTCGGTCACCGGGGCCACAAACCGGGCAAAAGTATCGTAGTAGATGATACCCCGGTTCAGCAGGAGGGTGTGGAACTCAAAGGCCAGCCCGAAGGCGACAATCCCCCAGGCAAAGCAAGACAGGACCGTCCTGAATGAACCCGTGCCGTACAGGTCCAGCGTGAAAATGACATACAGGGCAATCAGCGGGACTGCCGTGGCAACAGCATAAGCTAAAACGGTTGTAACCATAGGGAAATCTTACAATGGATCACGGGTGAAAGCAATCAGGAAAAGCAAAACAACCCGGCGAAGCTGTCCGGGCAAAACTTGATACGCAGGTTATTTTTTATCCCGGTAGAAGACCCACACCAGCATCATCATCACCACGCCGACCACCAGAGCAAGCTTACCAAAATCATCAGTCCCAATGGCCGCACCAGCCATGCTCCGCCCATCCCCCCCAATGACCAGAAACAACCCCAGGACAAGGACAATGGCAGCCGCCGCCAATCCATAAACACGGACAGCCGTACTGGT
>JAFGNO010000171.1 GCA_016926985.1 Anaerolineae bacterium | reverse complement strand
CGGGTCGAATGGGTTCATGAGACGGTTGACAGGCTGCGGGCTGCGATGCCTGATATCGCCCTCCGGACAACATTTATTGTGGGATATCCGGGCGAGACAGATGAGGAGTTTGCCGGGCTGTTAGGGTTTGTTCAAGACCTTCAGTTCGATAAAGTAGGCGTGTTTACCTACAGTTTTGAAGAGAACACGCCCAGCGCCCGTTTGCCCGGGCAGGTTCATCCTGATGTCATGCAGGCGCGGTATGAGAATCTGATGGAACTACAGCAGGCCATTTCGTTACAGAAAAACCAGGCGCTGGTCGGCAGGACGTTACCTGTTCTCATAGAAGGATACGGGGATGGGTTGAGCATTGGTCGCTCATACCGGGACGCCCCGGAGGTGGATGGCATGGTCATTGTGGGGGGGGAATTGCCTGTCGGGGAAATTATGCCGGTGCGGATTACCGGTGCATTGGCCTATGATCTGGTTGGCAGTCGCGATCTGGACGGGAAATAGCAGCGGCAGCCGATAATTTGTAGACTCATGCTATGCTAACGCGAGAACGAACGCCACTATACTATATCTCTCGCTACCTGCATCATTTTGATTATGTGCTGCTGGCAGTTGTCATGATCCTGATCATCCTGGGGGTTATGATGATTGCCAGTGCAACACGTGATGTGGCCAGCCTGGAGGACCGGGTCAACAGCCAGATTATCTTTGGTGTTGCCGGAATAGTTGTCCTTCTGATCACTACAGCAATTGACTATCGTTTGCTTGCCAGCACCTACCTGTGGATCTATGGTGCATTGGTACTCTTTCTGGCAATCAGTGGTTTATTGGGGATTGAAGGGGAAGCGGGCGCGCAGAGCTGGATTAACCTGGGAATCGCCGGTTTCCAGCCTTCCGAGCTTGCTAAGATGCTGTTGATCGTGGTGCTGGCGCAGCAGTTGGCTGTCAATGCCGAGAAAATCGGGCGTTTGTCAACCATCCTGAAATCTCTTGCCTTTGCGGTTCTCCCGGCGTTTTTTATCTTTATCCAGCCGGATCTTGGCATTACCGTGTTGATCCTGGTAACCTGGTTTGCGATGGTGTGGGCCGCCGGGATGCGCTGGCAACATATCCTTCTTTTTGTCGCGCTTGGGCTGATCTCGCTGCCTATCCTCTGGTCGCAAATGGAGGATTACCAGCGCGGTCGTATTGCTGTCTTTATCGACCCTGAAGGATATCCGGATTTATTTTTCAACATCGGGCAGGCTTTAACCGCTATTGGCAACGGGGGGCTGCTGGGGCGCGGTTACATGCAGGGCACCCAGAGCCAGCTTCGTTTTCTGCGTGTGCGCCATACTGACTTTATCTTCGCCGTGATTGCTGAGGAATTCGGGTTTGTTGGCGCCATACTGGTGCTTGTACTGATTACCATAGTGGTGTTCCGGGTCCTGCGGGCTGCCCGGCGATCCTCTGATATGGTGGGAAGCCTGATCTGTGTTGGGGTTGCTACCATCATCTTTTTTCAAACTCTGGTCTCTATTGGTATGAATATCCAGGTAATGCCGGTAACCGGGCTTACGCTGCCCTTTATCAGTTCTGGCGGCAGTTCGCTGGTCACGCTGCTCTTTGGCATTGGGCTGGCGCAGAGTGTGCTGCTCAGACAGAACCCGCGCGAGTTATGACCCCGGCAGGTTGCATACTATAATCCTGTGGGACACAATACCCTCTCTGAGTGGTGATTAAAACAGAACAGTAAAAGGGGATAGTCGATTGGCTGAAAATCCAGATCGCCCGGTGAGAGTCCGGTTTGCGCCAAGTCCAACGGGATTTTTGCATATAGGTGGGGCAAGGACGGCGCTGTTTAACTGGATGTTTGCAAAGAAACACAACGGCGTATTTATTCTGCGGATCGAGGATACCGACCAGAAGCGCTACGTGGAAGGCGCCGAGCAGGATATCATGGACAGCCTGCGCTGGCTGGGGCTGGAATGGCAGGAAGGGCCTGATGTGGGCGGCCCTTATGGGCCTTATCGCCAGTCCGAGCGGGCAGGGCTGTACCGGGAATGGGCTGAGTGGCTTATAGACCATGGATATGCCTATCGCTGCAATTGTACTCCGGAGCGGTTAAACAAGGTCCGTGAAGCGCAGCGCCAGCAGGAGAGCCAGATTGGTTATGACCATCACTGCCGCGATCTGGGTCTGGGGCCGGAGATTGGCGAACACGTGGTGCGGTTCAGGATGCCAGAGACAGGCGAGACGGTTGTGCAGGATATAATCCGGGGGCCAATCGCCTATCAGAATGCCAATCTGCAGGACCTGGTGCTGCTGAAATCGGATGGGTTGCCTACCTACCACCTCGCGAATGTGGTCGATGATCATTTCATGGCGATCAGCCATATCATGCGGGCGGACGAATGGATTGCTACTGCGCCCCTTCATTCACAGATTTACGAGGCTTTTGATTGGGAGATGCCTGCAATCGCCCATATGCCGGTCATTTTGAGTCCGAGTGGCAAGGGAAAGCTCAGCAAACGCGATCGGGCGTTCGACGATGGCGGCACGCAGGTACTTGTCCAGGTCCGGGAATTTGAGGATGCCGGCTATCTGCCTGAAGCGGTCGTTAATTTTCTGGCAAATGTAGGATGGGCGTTTGGCGATGACCGGGAATTCTTCAGCATGGAAGAGGCTATCCCCCGTTTTGATCTTGCTCAAATAAACCCTGCTGCTGGCAAACTTCCTTACGAAAAACTGGAATGGCTCAATGGGGTTTATATCCGCGAGGCATTGAGCGCAGAAGACCTGGCCGCCAGGTTGAAACCAGTGCTGATCAATGCTGGTTTGACAGTAGATGATGCGCGGCTCCTCAAAGTAATACCGCTGATACGTGAGCGGATCAAGACGCTGAATGATGTGGTTGAAACAGCCGGGTTTATTTTTAGCGATCGGATAACAATTGATGATCCTGAGCTGCTGATCCAGAAGAAAATGGATACTGAGTGCACTGTTAATGCACTGCGGTCAGCAAGGGCCAGACTCGAAACAGTCGATGATTTTTCACACGGTGTGCTGGAGTCCACATTCAGGGCGCTGGCAGACGATCTGGGATTGAAGGCTGGCCAGTTGTTTGGCGCGATGCGGGTGGCAGTTACAGGGAAGGCGGTCTCTCCCCCCTTGTTTGAGACCATGGAAATTGTCGGAAAAGAAATCTGCCTGAAGCGCCTGCAACAGGCAGCAGATATCCTGGAAAGCAGGTAGCCTCCCAACATAAAAGGCCGGATGAGTGGGATGTCCGGCCTTTTATGATTCTATTTCATCAACAGCGTTTGGACGCCCGGCGAGTTTTCGCTTCAGCCGTGCCTGTCGGTGATTCAGGTCCTTGAGAGTTTGGCTGCGTCGCCATCCTGGTCGCCAGCTTTCTGCCAGCCGGATCGCGGTGCCTGTCCACTCTGCTGCGCGCTCGATATCCATTTCATGCCATTCATAGTGTTTGGCAAGTTCGGTATGCCCCACAACGTCGTGTTTCAGATCGGCCAGATACTCCCAGAAAGGGATGGCTTCCGAGCGGCGTCCTGCCCGCTTGAGCAGGTAAGCGATACCGACCAGCGCATTATAGCGTGTGATGGCATCGGGCGCGCGATCTGCTGCCTGCCGGTAGGCCTTTTCTGCCTCATCAAGCAGTTGCCTGGACTCGTACCAGCGCGCCAGGCTGAGTTGATCATCGACCGGAAGGCTGGGCGCATCAGGTGAGCTGAACGTGTAGGCGATGATGATACCCAGGGATACCATCGATAGCAGGTCAGTCGTGTTGTGATAAACCACACGTGCCATGTCACGGGCATTCCCGGTTTGCAGGTACTGCCGGTACAGGTAAGGAATCAGCGATCCGGGAACATCTTTCTGCGTGCGGGCCAGTTGCAGTATATGGCTTTCAAGTGAGCCCAGCGAGCACGAAGACAGGCGTCTTCTCCAGAGGCGGCGTGCCGGGTGCAGCAGGTCCAGATTGGGAATACTGGATATCCGGGGGGAACAGCGATTCATCACGCAGCGCGAGGCCAGCAGGGGGATATCAAACGTCTGCCCGTTGAAAGTCACCAGCGCTTTCTCTGGCCCGAGCAGACTGTCCACAAGCCTGAGCGCAGTTTCTTCCTCGGAAGGGCCGCGTAAAAAATACTGCTGGACAACGAATTGCAAGTCTGCTGTAAAAAAGCCGCAACCAATGAGAAACGCAAAACTGCCACCACCCAGGCCGGTTGTTTCGGTGTCGAGGAACAGATAATTCTCAGGGGCAACAACTGCCAGATAATTGCTGTCTCCGATCAAGGCCAATGTCTCCGGCTTGAGGTGGAGCCATGCTCCCAGTTGTTGTGTCCCGTGAACAAAATCAGGGGAGAAAGTTTCCGTAATGCGATAACAGGAACCGGCCTCAGTGCTGACCGTTTCCCCATCCGGAAAAAGGGCCTCAATACCGGGGCTATTTTTCGGGGTCTTGGGACGCGGCTGGATGTCTTTGGCTCTGGTGAGGCCAAGCCGGATCAAGCGCTTCCTAAGGTCTTCGCGATCGGTCATTTCTGGTAGTTTTTCGGGCGCATTTCGATTGTGACAATTGTCACATATATGCTGTGCCCTTCGTTACTTTAATCGGAGAGGCTTTTTGAATTAGTATAACGCATGTACAACGAATGCAAGAAGAGATGAGATTAATACTCATCGCTGTCTCCTCCTTTGGCGAAAGTACCCGCCGGGTATCCCCCTCACACCCGGCGGGTACTTGTTTATGCCATTTCTATATTGTCCAAATGGCTCAAATCGGGTATAAGTACCCTAGATTCGATGGTCAATAATGCCTTCAGGAGGAAATCATGCCCAATATCACGCTTGAGCAGTTGATCCCCCCCTATCCACTGCACTGGACAACCATCCTCCATTACCTGATCTTGATTGGATCGGTCACGTTGCTGACAATCGCTGGAGATCGCACCTCACTCATGTTTGTGTTTGTGCTTGCCGTTCTCGCGCTGGCGGTGGGTGTGGATCTGTACGCTTATCTTATCCAGGTTCCGCGCATAACCATATTTTTTATCCGGGTGATCATTTTTGGCACGCCTCTTATCCTGGCGGGGTTATCAGGGACTGGCGGTGGGCAAACCCTTGCCATTATCATGGCGGCAATGGGGCTGGCGCTGCTGGTGCTGGTCTTTGCGTCGTGCTGGCTGGGCCCCAACTTTGGCGATCCGCGTTTGTTTGCCTGGTGCGTGTAGGACCGACCAGTTCGTCAACAAAAATGCCCCTCCATTTCAGAGGGGCATTTTTGTCTCTCATAACCACAATGACTATGGAGTATCCTCGCTTGAACTGCTTGAACTCTCTGAGCTGTCAGCGGGTGTTGAAGCAGGGACTTCCTGCGTCTCCTCAATCAGGCTCTGAAAGTCAAACAGGTAGGGGCTGTTGCTGGGCAGCAGGATGATGCGCACGTTGTCTCCCAGTTCGGTGATATACTGCCACTGGAGCAGATCGGAATTTTCGGACAGAATCTGGTTGATCAGGTCCAGCGCCTCTGCATCTGCCTCAGCCCGGAGGACGATTGCCAGGGCCTCACCCTCTGCCTCGATGACCGCCGAATCGGCGCGTCCCTGAGCTTCAACCCGGGCCTGTTCGGCTTCCTGCTCAGCCTGCTGCACCAGGAAGGCTGCCCGCTGGGCTTCCTGCTCGGCAATCTGCTTCTGCTCGATGGCATCGGCGAATTCTGCGGTGAAGGTGATATCGCGGACCAGGAAATCGGTCAGCACAAAGCCCTCGCGCTCAAATTTGGCCCGGAGGGCTTGAGCTGCCTGGGCCTCCAGCGCGGCGCGCCCGCCGCCATAAATTTGCTCTGCACCATACTCCGAAACGGCGTTGCGCACCTCAGAGCGAACCTGCGGGATGATGAATGTATCCTGGAAGCCACCGCGCCAGGACCGGAAGATGTCATTGACCTCTGCAGGGTTGATACGATAGATGATCGTTATATCAACAATGATCACCTGCCCATCGCTTGAGATAGCGCGGACCGGCCCCTGGCCCAACCCGGCGGTGCCCCCGTCCTCCAGGGTTGCCATGGTGACACTTTGCTGCCCTGCATCGTAGATGATGACCTGGTCAACAAAGGGTATCACCCAGGAAAGGCCCGGCTGAAGCGGCTCCAGCAGGGCAGAATCACCTGATGCAGTTTGCCGGAAGACAACACCAACCTCATTGGGCTGGACAAGAACAAGCCCGGCGTTCAGCGGGGCAATAATCATTGTGCCCAGAGCACCAATGATCGCAAGAATAATTCCTGGGCGCACGCGCCTTCCCCGCTGGGCATTGATAACTGCAAGCCCAATACCTGCAATAATCAACAGCACGAAGACCGCTATAAAGAAGCCCAGGACGGCTTTGATTGCCATATATTTGCTCCTCCAATTCCATATGCTATACCAGTATAAAAATATACTACTAACCATATTATAGCAAGGCGGGCAGGAAGAAACCCCCACTTGCAGGGGGTTTTTGGCAGTTTGCAATTGGGATTGCCCAGCCGGTATTATTTCGCTTATGTTACCTGAACTGGGACGAATTGGGCCGGTGGTCATCCACACTTATACCGTTTTGCTGGATGTTGCATTCCTGGTCGGCCTGATTGCGCTTGCCCGGCGTGGGCTGCACACCGATCAGAATCCTGCTGCCTGGGTCGATGTGGGGTTGATTGCCCTGCTGGGTGGGATTATGGGGGGGCGGGCTGCGCACGTGGCCGTTCACTGGTCCTATTTCTCCAATCACCTTGGTGAGACTTACCGGGTCTGGCTGGGTGGGCTTGACTGGCACGGCGCGGTCGCCGGAGGCATTCCTGGCCTGCTGTTAGGTGCCAGGCTCAGGGGTGTCGGGTGGGTGGATGTTCTTGATGTCATGTCATGGGTACTGCCAGTTGGCAGCATCCTCGGCAGCCTGGGGTGCCTCATGTCGCGCTGCGGCTATGGGCGGGAGGTTGCAACCCTGGCAGACTATCCCCTTGTTATTGCCTCAGAACTCCCGGATATTTATGGGATTGTGGCCCCACGCCTCAACAGCCAGCTGTTTGCCATGGCGGCTGGTG
>JAFGNO010000170.1 GCA_016926985.1 Anaerolineae bacterium | reverse complement strand
GTCACTGACCTTGCGCCCCCAGAGGCTCTTCATCCCGCGCAAATTGAGGTCTTCAAAGCACAGGACATCGTATTGGTCACACAAGTCATGGGCCAGCTTGAAGTGGAACTCGCGCCGCCGATTGGCCACGCGCTCATGCGCCTGTGCCAGGTTGCGCCGCGCTTTCTCCCGGTTGTGACTTCCCTTCCTCTTGCGGGATAGGTCTCGGCTCAATCGCTGGATGCGCTTGAGGTCGGCCCTGAGATATTCCGGCATGGGATGGGTCTGCCCTGTGTGGTCGGTTAAGAAGGTCTTGAGACCAAAATCGAAGCCGCCGGTTTCACCCGTGCTGACTTCTGCCTCTGGCTCAAACGCTTCTATCACGCTGAAACAAACCCACAACCTGTTCAGACTGTCTCGTTTGACCGTGACCGTTTTGATTGTCCCCTTTATCGGACGGTGTTTGACAACCTTGTATATCCGTCCCCGTATCTTGACTGTGTTGCCTTCCAGCATTTCCCATGATGCCTGTTTCACGGTGAAGGACCGGTACTTCCTGCGTTTTCTGAAGCCCGGCCTGCCTCCCTCCCTGGCAAAGAAGCGCTTGTACGCCCTGTCCAACCGTTCAATCACATCCTGCGCTGCCTGCGCGTCTAATTCACGCCACCGGGCATACTTCGCTCCTCTTTTCAGTTTGGCGATATGCTTTTGCAGCCTGTGCTTTGTGATGTATCCACCACACAAGCGGTAGTACTGCCTTTGCAGCGCTATCCCGTGATTCCATATCTCGCAGGCGATATCGATCTGCTGGTGCAGATGCCTGTCTCGTTTGTCACAGCGATACAGCCGGTATTTGTAGGTGCGGCGCAGTCCCTTCATACGCTCTTTTGTTTCTCTATGTACTGCTTGATCGCCCGCAACGGCGCTCCTCCCACCGTCGCCACAAAGTACGCATTTGTCCATAATGTTGGCAATCGGCTTCTTAACCAGGGGTACTCTTCTCTCAGGACGCGGGAACTCCTCCCTTTCAAGCGTTTTACCAGCTGATGTATACCGTATTGTGGGTCTACCTCACATAAGAGGTGCACATGGTCCGGCATCACTTCTAACTCAATGATTTCACTCTGCAACTCGCTGACAACTTCTTGCAGGATTTCCTTTAAACGACTTTCAACTCCGTTCTCCAATACTTTTCGTCGATATTTCGTTGTCCATACCACATGATATTTACACGAATAGACGATATTTTTATTGCTTTTGAATGAGCGTTTATTCCTCATAGTCCAATTATACAGCCTTATGCTATATAACAGCATTTCTTTTTGCGCCTTATATCCCCATGAATTAATTCAGGGGCTTTACGGCGCCTTTTTGGTAATTCGTGAATATCCAGGATGGGGATGTTTTTTGCCTGCCAGGAACCCAGCTGCTTTGAATCACAGATGGACAATGGCCACAATGGCTGTCGGAAGAGGTAGTTCAGATCGATGTTAACAATGTCCTGCTGTCCGGTGTAACTCCGAAACCCCAGCTTCCACTTTCCACCTGCGTAGGGGTCGGGATGCTGTAAGATCCTGAAATCTTCACGGGATAGTACGGCTTTGAGAGCCATTTCAAGCCGTGGACGCTCCTCAAGCATCGTTGTACGATCCAGCCCTCCCACATAGTTAAGGTCAATGTCAACTGATAAGCGAGGGACATCAAAGAAAAACAGATTAAGCGCAGTGCCGCCTTTCAACGCGTATTTGTCTTTCAACAGGACATGAGACTGAATGCTTGTGAGCACATTGAGTAGATGAGCTACCCTTTCGAGCACGTCCGCCCGGAAGCCGGTTCCAGCTGCATCTGATAGCAGCCTTTCAGCTGAGAGCCTCACAGAAGATCCTCCCAGCGTTTGTTTGCGAGGTTGTTTGGCACAATGAGGTTCCACCGTGCAGCAAGCTCTCCCCCCTCTCGCTTGCCTCGTTGCCAGTAGCGAGGCTGTTTGGGGCAGAGTGCTTCCACTGCGTTGAGAACTGGTTCATCAATCATCCACCGGTCGCGGTGAGCCTCAAACACATAGCCTACTTTGGCCGATGTGGTCTGATTGTTGAGCAGTTCAACATAGGTCAGGACAGTCTCGGTATTCAGGATCTCTATCATCTCAAATGAACGCCACATTTCCTCCAGTCCGCCTGATAGTTGGGGCTTGTTCAGCATATCAACAACCGCCCGCTCAAGCCCTGTTACCTGGATCCATTGCCCCAGATGGTCAACGGTTTGCACATCGAAGGTCTGCCTGCCATGCCGGCACAGTGAAACAGGGTGCCGGGTGCCGCGATATAGGCGTGAGCGGATCCGGGTTGTGCTAATCGGTGTGTTTGAGGTGTATATGAACATCTCTTGGATTGAATAGGCGCGGCCGAAAAAGGCTAGAGCACTGTGATGGGATAAGATGGCATCCGGTTGTAGATGTGTGGCAATCAGGTAGGGATCAACGGGGTACGTATTGGGATCAGCACCGGAGGGTATTGTAGCGTAGAGTCCTTGCCGCAGTGAGATCAGACGTCCGGTTTTTTTATAGTAGGCCAGGATGGATTGGTCAGTACGATCGCCGGCGTTACCCTGAGAATCCAGATGGTCAAGGAATTCCCGATGAGTGAAGACTCGATGTGCACGAAAGAATCGATTGTGTTTCATTGTGTTACTTGACATTTTCTGGTTTTACTCATAAGTATACTATATTTAATTTGTAAAAACGTCAAGTGATGGTGATTACCTCAAATAGGGGATGGTTCAGCACTATGCCCGGCTGGCGACGCTTGATATCCAGCTAACGCCAGAATGGCGCCGCACCAGCAGGGCCAGCCCGACCGATGGGTGGCTGGGGGAGGGGTGAGGGCTGGGCGGGGAGAAATGCCTGCGCGCCAGTGACCGGCTGCTTTCTGGTTGACATGCCTCCCTTTGGGCAGGCAGTTCCAGCTGGCGCCCATTTTGCGGCTGGGCATTCAGGCCTGGATATGCCCACAGAGTTTGTACACCTGCCAGCGTAATGGGGTTGAGATCTTCACTCTCCAGGCGATCCCGGCACCGGGGAATACGTAGCAGTGAATGGTACAACCACCAGGATCAACCGATCGGTTGATCCACAAATCCACCTGATTGATCCACAAAAACAACCCGCACGATGGATGTCTCCCGGCTCCTTTACCCGGATAATGAAAGCAGAGTAAAGGAGTGATGGTTATGCAACCGGTGATCGAGATTAATAATCTGACGAAAACATATGGCGACACCTGCGCCGTTGATGATGTCTCGCTGGCGGTCTACCCGGGCGAGATATTCGGGATTGTTGGCCCCAACGGAGCAGGCAAAACCACGACGGTGGAGCTGGCAATCGGGCTGCGCAAGCCGGACGCAGGGAGTATCCGCGTGCTGGGGCTTGATCCGCAGCAGGATGCTTTCGCCCTTGGCGAGCGGATCGGGGTGCAGCTTCAGCAAGCGGCGCTGCCGGACCGGATGCGGGTCTGGGAGGCGCTTGACCTGTTCGCCTCGTTCTACCGCCGGTCGGTGGCGTGGCAGCCCTTATTAGACCAGTGGGGGCTGGGCGACAAGCGGAAAGCGACCTTTGCCAGCCTCTCCGGGGGGCAGCAGCAGCGCCTGTTTATCGCGCTGGCGCTGGTCAATGACCCCGAGCTGGTGGTGCTCGACGAACTGACAACGGGTCTCGACCCCCATGCGCGGCGCAATACCTGGAACCTGGTGCGGGCCATCCGCGACCAGGGTAAGACCGTCGTGCTGGTCACGCACTTCATGGATGAGGCAGAGAAGCTCTGCGACCGGGTGGCGATTTTTGACCAGGGACGGGTCGTGGCGCTGGATGCGCCGGGCCAGCTGATCAAGTCCCTCAACCAGGGCAGCCGGGTGCGCTTTACAGCGCCATCGGGGCTGGATATGAGCTGGCTTCAGGAGGCTCCGGGAGTCAGCCGGGTTGACCTGGAGAAGGGTGACGTGGTCGTACACGGCAATGGCGCATTGATGGCGCAGGTTGCCGCGGCGCTGGCCCAACGGCAGCTGATGCCCCCTGACCTGCGGAGCGAGCAGGCCAACCTGGAAGATGTGTTCCTGGCGGTGACAGGCCGCCAGATGGAGGAAAATCATGCGTACGCTGCTTAAAATGACCTGGATGGAGATCAAGCTCTTTCTGAGGGAGCCAATTGGCGCGTTTTTCGCGCTGGTATTCCCGCTGATGCTGCTGTTTATCTTTGGCAGCATCTACGGCAACGAACCCAACCCGTACTTCGGCGGCAGGGGATCGATGGATGTCACCACGCCCGGGTATATCGCGATGATCATCGGCACGACCGGGTGCCTGAGCAGCCCGATCACGCTCAGCCTGTACCGCGAGCGGGGAATCCTGCGCCGCTACCGGGTGACGCCGCTGAACCCGCTGGCTGTAATCGGGGCCCAGGTGGTTGTCAACCTGGCCATCACAGCTTTGGGGATCGGGTTGCTAACGGTTGCCGCACACTTCGTATACAATGTAGCTATGCCGGAGGCGCCAGTTGCGTTTGTCCTGGCCTTCCTGTTGAGCAGTTTCAGCGTGCTGTCGCTTGGCTTTGTGCTGGCCTCGCTGCTGCCCACCGCGCGGACGACGCAGATCGTTGGGATGGCGCTGTTTTACCCGATGTTGTTCCTGGGCGGCGGTGGGATGCCGCGCCAGATGCTGCCGGCGAGCATGCAGCGCGTGTCGGAGTTTTTACCATTGACCCATGTGAACATCCTGATCAGCGGCCTGTGGGCCGGGGAAGGCTGGTCGCTGGTCTCGGTCCTGGTGCTGGTTGTTATGCTGGTGGTCGGTTTGACCATCTCGGCGCGTATGTTCAGGTGGGAATAAAATCGCAGACTGCTCTCACCCCCGCCCTGTCGTATGGGCAGGGGTGAGAGCAAACAGGCGGGAGAAAAAACCTCGTCATGGCGGATAAATTACCCAAAGGGTCACCTGAACCAATGGAGGATACCCCGGCGGCGTTTCTGCGCTGGCTGTGGGTCTGGCATACGCTTACCTATATTGCGCTGATCATCGGCATGGTCCAGGCGCTGATCATCACCCCGCGACCGGTTGAGGAGAAGCTGGTCATTGGCGGGCTGTCCATTGCCTACGCGCTGTGGTATGTGGTGGCAGCCGCCGGGCGCTACGCGGTCTTTGAGAACCGCGTTCTGCTGATGCTGGGCTACTTCGCATTGGGATGGGTACTGTGGTTCGGGCTGGCTGCGTACGACTCGATGTATTACCTGCTGCTGATCGGCCTCTTCCCGCAGGTGTTTGGCGCGCCGCCCCCACCGTGGAACATCATCGGCGCGCTGCTGCTCATGGCGCTGGTTGTCTGCCGGCAGGCGCTCTCCGGTGTGGCGATCACCTGGACTTACGCGATCATTATCGGCATGTCCTATATTGGCAGCATCGCGCTGGCCTGGTTTATCTACGCGGTGATAAAGCAGAGCCAGGAGCGCAAGCGGCTGATCGAAGAGCTGCGAGAAGCGCAGGAAGGGCTGTCAGCGGCTGAACGGCAGGCGGGGATGCTGGAAGAGCGCCAGCGCCTTGCCCGCGAGATTCACGATACGCTCGCGCAGGGGTTTACGAGCATTATCATGCACCTGGAAACGATGGACGCGCATTTATCGCCAGATCAGGAAGACATCAGGAAGTACCTGGACCTGGCCCGTCAATCGGCGAGAGCCAGCCTGGCAGAGGCGCGCCGGATGGTCTGGGCGCTCCAGCCGGAATCGCTGGAGCGCCGGTCGCTTGAGGATGCGATAACCCGATATGCCGGGCGCTGGTCCAAAGAGACAGGCATCGGGGTTAAGTTATCAGTCGTGGGTGAACCGTGCCACCTGCCACCGGAGTATGAAGTGACACTGCTGCGCACCACCCAGGAAGGGCTGGCCAATATCAGGCGCCACGCACAGGCCCATTCTGTTACACTGACTCTCACCTACATGGATGACCTTGTCGCGCTGGATATCCGGGATGACGGGATCGGGTTTGACCCGGAACCGGCAGGGCCTGATCTTGGAGAACCCACCGGGGGCTTTGGCCTGCGCTCGATGCGGGAACGGGCGGAGATTCTGGGGGGAACATTTGCGCTGGAAAGTACACCGGGCGGCGGAACAACCATTGCCGTGGCGCTGCCAATCACAGAAAAGGCCAAAGACCATGCAGCCGATTAGACTGGTCATCGCCGATGACCACGAGGTGGTACAGACCGGGCTGGAGGGGATGCTGGCAAGCGAGCCGGATATCGAGATTGTGGGCAAGGCCTCAAACGGGCAGGAAGCGGTCTCGCTGGCGGCTGAATGCCAGCCGGACGTGATCCTGATGGACCTGCGGATGCCGGTGATGGACGGGGTGGAGGCCATTGCCCGGATCAGGGAACAGGGGCTGCCAGTCCACGTGCTCGTATTGACAACCTATGATACCGACGCGGACATCCTGCGGGCGGTAGAAGCCGGGGCAACCGGGTATCTGCTCAAGGACACCCCGCGTGATGAGCTGATCCGCGCGATCCATACCGCTGCGCAGGGGGAATCCGTGCTGACGCCGTCTGTCGCCTCAAGGCTGATGAGCCGGATGCGCGCGCCTGCCGAGGAGAAGCTCAGTGAGCGGGAGATCGAGGTGCTGGAGCAGGTCGCCCGGGGTGCGTCCAACCAGGAGATTGGAGAAACGCTGCATATCAGCGCGGCGACGGTGAAATCGCACCTGATCCACATATACGGCAAGCTCGGCGTCTCCGACCGGACGGCGGCGGTCACCACCGCGCTGGAGCGGGGCATTATGCGCCTGTGACATGCCTGCCCCTTGCAGTGGAAGGGGCGCTTTTCATCTCTACGCCCGGTACCGGTGGGGCCGCCTGGCCATCCGGAGATCAGCCCTGCACGGAGGGGTCAGCGCTGCTTCTGGAGGCGTACAGCGGTGAGGAGATGGATGGCTGGAT
>JAFGNO010000169.1 GCA_016926985.1 Anaerolineae bacterium | reverse complement strand
TAGATGGCTGAATAATCCCACCGCCGCAATTCCTTTGTGGCTATGGCCCCCAGCGCGGCTGCCAGTCAGCGTAAGCATTGAAGGTCAACTGCCGCCAGTCTGTCCCATCCGCCCGCATGATCCAGACCTCATTGGCGCCGCTGATATTCGAGGCAAAGACAATCCATGCGCCATCCGGAGAAAATGCCGGCGCCTTGTTGTTACCGCCCCTGGTCAGGCGGGTGATCATATTTGAGCCGCAGCCACCGGGCATCTCCGCACAGACCGCCGGCACCATGTAAATATCCTTGTCGCCGGTTGGCCCGGCATAAAACGCCAACCATTCGCCATCCGGGGACCAGTCGCTCCGCCCTCCGGATTGCATATTCGAACCGCTGGTCACCTGCCGGATGTTGGTGCCATCGGCGTTCATGATATACAGCTCATTGGTACCGGTTTTATTCCAGGCAAAGGCAATCTGCGTGCCATCCGGCGACCAGGTCGGGTCGATCTCCGAGCCGGGGTCAGTCGTGATCTGGGTGACATTGCTGCCGTCAATATCCATCACGTAGATGCTGGCATTGCCCGGATAGGTGGAGGTAAAGACAATCCGGCTGCCATCCGGGGAAATTTCCGGCGCGTAATTGTCGGTGATGTCATCAGTAAGCTGAGTCACCTCGCTGCCGTCAGCCTTCATGCTGTAGATATGGAATATCCCGCTCCGGTGCGACGAAAACACGATCTGGCTGCCATCAGGGCTGAAGGACGCATACCAGTCGGTGCCGTCCGCCTCGGTGATCTGGGTGTAGTTCGACCCGTCTGGGTCCATCACGCAGAGCTGGTCGTTGTACTGGATGAAACAGGTGAAAACTATCTGCCCGCCAGGCCAGATTCCGGCGGTGGGGGATGGCGTCGCGGTCGCATCAGTCCCCGGCTCGCCCTCCGGGTCAGGCTGGCGGGTGGGCGTTTCGGCAGCTTCAGTTCTCGCCAGCGTGATCTGGAAGGCGGTCGCGGTCGCTGCCCGGTCTTTAGCAGATTGCGCTGCGTGTGCAGTGACAGCAATGATCGCAATAATTGCTGCAACAACCATGAGTGCAGGGATACCTGCTATGAAGTAAAAGGCTGCTGAGTTGGATCGATTCTGTATTTGCATGGCACTTGTTCATTCCGGATAAGCATGATCAGTTGGCATTATGAACGCAACCAGTCTTTTTTTCAAAAGCTGCCGACAAATATGCGGATAGGTGAAACAGGCTATATGCGTTAAAATCAGTCATTATATGTGGAGGGGAACAGATATGACACTGGCATATGTTGAATACGAACTGGAAGATGGAACGATCATCGAGATCGCTGCCCCGCCCGGCGTCGAAGTGCGCGAAACCCACGCCGGGGAGACCTTCAGCGCGAAGACACGCGGCATCGGGGACGAGAAACCAGAGCAGAGCGTCGAGCATTTGCGCTTCTCGCAGGCGCTGTCCTCCGTCAAACAGTCAGCAAAAGAGTTGATGGTGCAGCTCCGGGAGCTTCAGGCGGACGAGATCGAAGTGGAATTTGGCCTTTCCACCACCGGCAAAGCAGGTAATTTTGCCATTGGCTCGGTGAGCCTTGAGGCTAACTACATTGTTAAACTCAAGTGGTCGAATAAAGACACCGGCAAATAACAGCAGTGAATTCACTCACAGGAGCCAGAAAAATTATCTACCCTGACTGTCTGGGGTGTTGTATACTTACATGGAGTTGGACGGCAGAAGCCCATCCCAACGGCTTTTAACCTGCCCACTCAGCAGTCACTTTCGTTACCATTAACAAGGGGGAATATCCTGTTATGATCACACGAACAATAGACGAAATCATGGGATGGTATGCAGGGGAAAATCCCGGCGTGCTAACCAACCTCTACCGCCTGCTGAACCATGGGCGGCTGGGCGGCACGGGCAAACTGGTTATCCTGCCGGTTGACCAGGGCTTTGAGCACGGGCCAACGCGCAGTTTTGGCCCAAACCCCGCCGGCTATGACCCGCACTATCACTATCAACTGGCAGTCGAATCCGGCTGCAGCGCCTATGCCGCTCCGCTCGGCTTTATCGAGGCGGGCGCAGCGAAATACGCCGGGCAGGTGCCACTGATCCTGAAGCTCAACAGCCACGACATCCTGTATGACGAGGCTGACCCCCTGGGGGCGATCACCGCCTCGGTGGAAGACGCGCTGCGCCTGGGCTGCATCGGCATCGGCTATACCATCTACCCTGGCACCGCCGACCGCCGCCTGCTCTACGAGCAGGTTCAGAAGCTCACAACTGAGGCCAAACGGGTAGGCCTGCTGATGGTCGTCTGGGCATACGCACGTGGCAGCCGGCTGGACAGCGCCGCCGAAACGGCCATTGATACTGTCTCCTACGCGATCCATATCGCCGCCCAGCTGGGCGCGCATATTGTCAAAGCCAAACTTCCCACGGCACATGTCGCTGATGAGAAGTCACGCAAGGTATTTGCCGAGCAGAATATCCCGATTGACACGCTCTCAGACCGCGTTGCCTACCTGGTCAAATCCGCCTTCAACGGGCGGCGGATCATGATCAACTCCGGCGGCGCGGCGAAGGGCGATGCCGCCGTGTTTGACGAGATCCGCGCGATCCGCGATGGCGGGGGATTTGGCTCGATCATCGGGCGCAACAGCTTCCAGCGGAGCTGGGATGACGCGCTGACGTTCCTTGATACGATCATGGGAATCTACGAAGGCAGTATTGAATAAGCACCGGTGAGCGTTTACGGGCAGTGAAATGCGGCAGCGCCTCCCCGTTGCCGCATTTTCTTTCCGGGGAACACAGAGGGTGATGCAGATCAGGAAAACCATAAAACGCGAGACCGGGGCAAGACTTCTCTGCCTGTTTGGCGCAGCCTTTATCCTGGTAGTGGTCGTCAGCGGGCTGCTGACCGGGCGCTATGGCCTGGGCAAGATGTCCGGGACGGCGGTAGGCTTGCTGGTCGTTCTCGCCGGGATGAGCCTGTCTGCTGATAAGGCCGCCCGTCAGACCATTCTCTTTCGGGCAGGAGTGATGACGGTCTTAACGCTCGTGTTCCTGGCGCTGGGCGCGGTGCTCATCGAGATTTTTGTCCGTCCCGACCTGTTCATCATCGGGTGGCGAAGCTGGGAACCGGAAGAGGAGTTAAACCAGCTTGGCTTTCGCGGGCAGACGATTGCCTGCAGCGAGGACGATCTGGTGATCGTATTGCTCGGCGACTCGCAGGCCGCTGCGCTGGGCCGGTCTTTTGAGCAGATGCCGGAGCGCCAGCTTGAGCGCCATCTGGCAGGCCTGCTCGACCGCCCCGTGAAAGTCTTCACCATGGGCGCAGAGGGCTACGGGCAGGATCAACTGCTGCTGGCGCTGGAGGAGTACTACACGCTTTATCGCGCCGACCTGGTGATCAACTGGCTCACGCCCTACAACGATGTCTGGAACAACCTCTTTCCCACCCACCTGCCGGAAAGCGGCTATCCCAAGCCGACCTTCTGGCTGGAAGATGGGGAGCTTTACGGGCCAACATTCCAGCTTGGCGAACAGGCCTACGGGGACGCGCCCAACAAGCTGGCAACACTCATCCGCATGGTGACCTCCGGCACGCGCATCCCCACTGACCGGGTATGGGAGGAGCGCCTGCCCCCGGCTTACCAGCCCTTTTCCGCCGCCGATGGGGAGGTGTTCACCCTCTGGCAGGACTGGTGGGACGCTGACGCGATCCACATCCGGGAAGAACGCTTTGAGACTGAAAAAACGCATACCGCGATCTACTTCACGCCACGCAGCCCGCGGATGCAGTATGGGATTGACCTGACCCGCGCGCTGCTGCGCGAAATCGATGTGCTGGTGGCTGACCATGGTGGCAGGTTTGTCATCTTCACCAGCGCGGCCCCGCACCGGCTGGTTCCTGAACCGGGATATTACGAGTTAAACGGGCTGTATTACCACGCCACGCGCACCCAGTACGAAGCAAATCTCAGCGATATCGTCGAGGGATTCACGTATTATGCGATCCCGGTCGTCGCCGATGATCCGTTCATCAGCGCCACCGACAGCCACCTCAACGACGATGCCGCCGACCAGGTAATGCGCGACCTCGCGGCTCAACTGGTTGACCTGCTCAACGAATAACCCCGGGCCGTTGAAAACAAAAGAGCCACCGGTTTATGGTGGCTCTTTGCGCGATTTCGAGTAGTCGGTGGTTTCTATGGCCTCTGGACAACCCCCAGCCGGATTTGCAGGCTGCCCAGCGTCACAACATCGCCATCCTGAAGGGCGTAAGCCCAGCCCACGCCCAGCGGAAGCCCATTGACCGTTGTCCCATTGGTGGAGCGGAGGTCGAGCAGGAACAGCTTGGACGGGCTGGGACGCAGCATGAGGTGAAGCCGGCTGACCCCCTGGTCATAGCCATGCCAATCGGCCAGATTTACGTCCGGGGAAGGCTGGCCATCCATGCTGGAACCGATTGTCGTGTCGCCCAGAATTTCCAGGGCCAGCGGCTGATGCGACTGCCTGACCGGCGCGATAATGACTCGCCAGGGTGTTTGTGTTTCCCTGTCAGAGCCATATTGCCCCCCCTTGCTGGGAACAGGCAGATACACCCGGTGCTCCGCAGATCGACCGTTATTTGACGAGAGATCAGTCATTACCATCACAGTTCTGTTTATACCGCGCCTTTGCTTTTCGGAATTCCAACGATGCCGTACCAAACCCAGATGCATCAGCATCCAAACGCATTATATACACAGCCGTGTGAAAAAGCCCCGGCAAAAACGGTAGTGTAACAGGGCTGTAATGTGCCCGGAATGAAAAAGGGAACCGGCTGCGGTTCCCTTGCGCTCAGCATAGATACTGCCACAGCACCTACAGATGGTGCGGCACCTGGATAATGATGATGTCCTCATACTGCCGCAGCCGCAGGTGCAGGAGCCTGGCGGTCTGGTTGTGCAATATCCCGGCGACGGGCGATTCAGGGATGAACTCCGGCACCACAACCATCACCATATCGTCCGGATATTCTTCATTGTTGACTTGCTCAATATAGCTGATCAGCGGGTCGAGAATATCCCGGTAGACATACTCGATAAACACCAGGTCGGCCCCCGCTGTTACCTCCGGGAACCGCTCCCACCGGGACAGAATATGTTCCCTCTGCTTTTCACCGGTGACAACTGTGATGACCCGGATATTGCTGGAAAGACGACGGGCAAACTTGATGGCACGCAGCGAGCCCCGGTGGATATCGGCAATCGGGACCAGCACCACGTCTGCCGCACTCTGCAAGTCGGTGACCTTGAGGTTATGGGTTCGCAGCCCTTCGGCAACATGGTTGTAGTGCCTGTTGATGGTGTGAAACAACAGCACCAGCGCCGGGATCGCAAGGACAATGATCCAGGCCCCCTCAATGAATTTGGTGGCGACCAGGATCACAAACACGACGCCGGTGACAAGGCTGCCGGTGAAGTTGACCGCACGTTTCCACCACCAGCCATTTTCGTGGTGAATGGTGGTCACCCCGGTAAAAGCCGATTCGCCCTTTGCCAGCCTGCCAACCTTGCCCCAGAGCCTGACCATACCGGCCTGCGACAACGTAAAGCTCAGCATCACACCCAGCGCATACAGTGGTAACATGGCGATTTCATCGGCGCGGAAGACAATGACAATGAGAGAGGCAATTGAAGCCAGCAGGACGATACCCCAGCTGTAAACGAGCCGGTCGCCGCGATTTTGCAGCCAGCGGGGCAGGAAATCGTCTTTAGCCAGAAACGAGCTCAAGCGGGGAAAATCCTGGAAGCCGGTATTGGCGGCCAGGAACAGGATCAGCATGGTGGAGAACTGCACCCAGTAATAGAGAAAATGGCCGCGCCCGACAATCGCCCCGGCCATCTGGGAAAGCACGCTGTTTTCCTCGTTCGGGATCAGACCGAGGTGGGTGGATAGGAAAGATATCCCCAGGAACAGTGACATGGCCATGAAGCCCATAGCGACCATTGTCTTGGCAGCATTCTTCGATTCCGGGGGCTTAAAGGCCTGGATGCCGTTGCTGATAGCTTCAATGCCGGTCAGGGCAGTGCAGCCCGCCGAAAAGGCGCGCAGCAGCAGCCAGATATACATGACCTGGGAGACCGGTGTCAGCGCCGCCTCAACTTCAAAGCCGTGTTCCGGCAGGGGCGCCACGCCCAGCAACCCGAAGTGCCGTACCAGGCCAATGACGACCACCACCAGCACGCCGGCAACAAAAGCATAGGTAGGAAAGGCAAAAATAGTGCCGCTTTCGCGCACTCCCCGCAGGTTCAGCCAGGTGATGATGGCAATGGCGCCAAGCGCCATCATCACCCGGTAGTCATTGGTTTCCGGAAAAGCGGAGGTCACAGCGCGCACCCCCGCGGAAACCGAGACCGAGACGGTCAGGACATAGTCGGTGAGCAGCGCACCTGCCGCGATCAGAGAGGGCAGCGTGCCCAGGTTATCTTTGGCAACCGTGTAGGCACCGCCGCCATCCGGGTAGTGCAGGATGGTCTGGATGTAGCTGAAAATGACCATCACAACCAGCAGGGCCACTCCAATGGCCAGGGTCATTGTCATCTGCAGCGCACCGCTGCCCAGCAGCACCAGGATGCCCATGATCGCCTCGGTGGCGTAGGCATTGCTGCTGATCGGGTCGGAGGCAAACACCGCCAGCGCCCGGACCTTGTCCAGCCGCTCATGGATTTCCGCCGAATTGGGGAAAGGCTCCCCGATAATGACCCGCTTGATATCCGATAGATTCATCACATACCGTCCGCCAATTAACTTCCGACAACTACAAACCGCCGTTCAGGCCGACCTCAGACCTGATTCCCGGCGCTGTGCAAACAAAAACCCGAACGGATTGTGTGTCCGGGCATCTTTTGACCCAACAGGGCCCATCATGCCTGCTGATTATGTCTCATCACGCACGGATCCGCAAGTGAAGACTGTTACAGATTGGTTGCAGTGGCAATCCGTTTTCTGGCAGACCCCGATTTTCTGGGGGTTACAGGGCAGCAGGCTCTGAAGTATAATTGATTGTATATACACCTTGCTCACCCAGCATCTAATGAACCGGAGGGGAAAATGGCTGAAGAAGCACGCATGGATACTGAAAATCGCCTGCTGGCGGCGCTGGCGCATGGGTCGATCATGGCGCAGGGACTGGGGGTTGTCGCCGGCATTGTCATCTATCTCACCCAGCGTGAGAAATCGCGCTTTGTCGCGCTGCAGGCCCTTCAGGCGGCGGTGTTCCAGGTTATCGCCCTGATCCTGGTCATCGGATCGTGGCTGGTATGGGGCGTTTTTTATGCGATCACCTGGATACCCTTAATGAACATCGCCGATGACGCTGCACCGCCTCCTATCTTCTGGATCGGGATCATCAGTATGGTGATTCCCTTCATCGTCATGATCGTGATTGGCCTGTATGGGTTGATCGGCGCAGTTCAGGTCTGGCGGGGCAAGGATTTCCGCTACCTGTTCATCGGGCGCTGGCTGGAGCGCAGCGGGCTGTTCGAACAACCTTCCGAAGATTAACCCCTCCCATGCTGGCTGTGATGATGACCAAAAGGGGGCGCTGCGCTGCGCATCGCCCCCTTTTCCCTTAGTTGCTGCCCGAATCAGTAGATGTTGATATCCCCGGTGCTGAAATCCTCAATGCGTATGGTAACCTGCCCCGCGCCCGGTGACTGCGCGTCCCTGATCCACACCATGCGGCAGGGATCATCCCGGCCCACCTCCTGGGCCTCATATCCGGGGGTGAGCCCAATGTGCCCCCTGCCCCTTCCAACAATTTCAACACGCACGCCTGCATCATCCGGCACATCGATAAACACATCGCCAAGCCGGGCAACCAGCGTGATATCAATCTCGCTCCCTGGCCCGATCTTGACCACCATCGGCGCCGAACCCCCTTCAAGGTCGGCATCGATCTTGGCGCCTTCAGGAATAATGACCTCGACATAGTCCGCCCCGGTTTCAATTTGCGCCGTGTATCGGTCTTCCATTGCCGGCACAACCAGCAGAACCTGCCCGGCCCGGCTTTCCACGGACAGGGCAGTGATCTGGAGACCTTCCAGATCGAGGACTGCGTCTCCTGACGCCACACTCACATTCAGGTCTACCGGAACAAGCGGGCTAATCCCAATCTGCCACTCATAATCGTAGGCGTCACCGCCTGTGGTGACTGCAAAGGAGGCCTGAAGCGGGCTGCGCTCTCGCAGCAGAATACCCGTATCTGCCCCCTTATCCAGCACAAACTCAATTTCCCCAATGTAATAGATCTCTGAATTAAACAGGAAAACATCATCAAGCAGCGGAGTTATCTGCGCATCCCAGCGGCTCAGGTCAATCTGCATTTGGGCGGTCTCAACCCCGACAAGCGTTTCTGTGTAGTATCCCACCCGAACACCCGCACTGGAGGCCACCGGGTCATCGAAGGTGACAGCGAATGGCAAAGGACGGTCAGGATCAACCCATCCGCGGCGCGGGCCAAAGGTCAGCACCACGACGCCAGCCACGACAGCCACAACAGCAATATAGGTTCCCAGTTTGGGCCAGTGCTGGGTAAGCAGCAGGTTGAGGACGACTGCACCAACCGGAATCTGCCAGGTCTGGAAAAGCAGTGAGATATTCATCTCCTTGATAATCCCGACTGCATGGAGCAGCCAGAACAGCCCCACACCAAGAACCATCACCGGCCAGAACCAGGAACGGGTCCGGCGCACCAGTTTGATGACCTGGGAGTCCTGGATTTTCATCAATGCGGTTTGCTGCGGGGTTTGCGTGTCCATTCAGAAACCTTCCTCAAGACAGAGAGTACTCATACAGGTGAGTAGAGAAGCTAACCGCCAGACAGGTTGTCCCGGCGATTACCGGTTCCATTATAGGCCAATTCAAGCCACAAGCCACGGGCTTACGGCCCATACTCAACCGGCAGCCCCGCGTTGATCCAGCCCTGAATGCCGCCCATATCCGATACATCGGTATAACCGGCATTCAGCAGCAGGTAAGCAGCCTGGGTGCTGCGATTGCCGGTGTTGCAGTAAACAATAATCTCAGCCTCTTTATCAGGCAGTTCGGTGGCAGCACGCGCTGACAGTTCTTCCAGCGGGATAAGGGTAGCGCCTTCAATATGGCCTTCCTGCTCCCACTCCTGCCGGGTTCGCACATCCAGCAGGATCATCCCCTCATCAAGAGCGCCAGGTAACTGGCTGTAGATATCCTGGGGCGTCACCCATCGCAGGACTGCCGGCCCTGACGCCGCCGAGCCGCATGCAGTCGCAAAGGTGATCACAAGTGCAATCAGCAATGCGATCCGGGTTATTGTGTGATTGTTCCTCATCATGAATCCTGTTCAGCAGCTAAAAGCAGGAGATCGGCCTCCTGCTCCTTATGACAAAAACCACTCGATTATAGCTGCTGGCTGGCGAACTTACACCCCGTTTTTTCCTGCACCAGGTTTGGGATAGAATCAGGTTACTGTTTCACACCACCCGCAGGAGGAAATGCCGTGGCAATCCAGGGAACAAGCCTCAACGGACATGTCATCACAGTACTTGGCTTGAAGGGCGGCGTTGGCAAAACTACCATCGCGGTCAACCTGGGGATTGGCCTGGCAAACAAATACCCGGATGCCCGCGTGCTGGTTGTGGATGGCAACCTCTTCACAGGGGATGTTGGCCCCATGTTGAATATCCGTCCGCGCCGGAATATCGGTGAATTCGCCGAACTTGTTGCCTCGGATGAACAGCTTGACACCGATACAATCAACCAGTTCATCCAACAGCACGAGAGTAAAGTGTTTTTCTTGCTTGGCCCACAGTACGCGGAATATAACCCGGAACTGCATGCGTTCACCAGCGATTCCATGGGGCGAATCATCGACGAACTCAAACGGCATTTTCACTATATCATCATTGACTGCGGCAGCACGCTGGACAGGCTCGCAGCAGCCGCAATCCGCGCATCTGTTGCCCGGATCGTGGTGACCACCCCGTCCATCCTGTCGCTCAAGGACACAAAAATCCTGCTGAGCGAGCTGGACGCTGCCGAGCAGGCTGACGATATCTTCATCGTACTCAACCAATATGACCCACGGGATCCAATCAAGGAAGAACAGGTCAAACGGTATCTGAACCAGCCTGTTTCCGTGACAATCCCCATCGATCTGAACGCGCGGGAAGCCATTCGTAAAGCACTGCCCCTGATTAATATGAGCACGCGGCAGTCGCCTGCTGCCGCCGCCCTGCGGCAGCTTGTGGACCGGCTGGGGGAGAAATTCAAACCACCTGTCCGGATTATCCAACCCAGCGAACTGGGGACAAAAATGCTGCGCCTTCCCTACAGCCACCCGAATCGCAACTATATCAGCGTGATGCTGGTGGATGACCAGGACAACATGAAGGAGATGATCAGCACCATGCTGGAGTTGGGACAGGAGCAGGTCAAAACGCTGCTGAAAATCGAGGGACTGGCAGCCAGCGGAGAGGAAGCCGTCAAGAAAGCCGAAGAATTGATCCCGGATGTCATCCTGATGGATATCAATATGCCGGGTATGGACGGGCTGCAGGCTGCCAAAGCCATCCAGGCAAAATTCCCCAGCATCGGGATTATCATGGTCACCGTCCACGAAAGCCCTGAGTACTGGCGCGAGGCAATAAAGGCCGGGGTCGCCGATTTCATCCCCAAAACCACGCTGGGGCCACATATTGCCACATCGGTTGAGGAGGTTTATAACCGGTACATCCCCCACCGAACACGCTACCAGCAGTAAAAAACCCAACAGAGCAACCGGGGCCGCCCTGTTGGGTCAAAACCATCACTAATGAACTAATCCTTGATCGCAAAGCTCACATTAACCGAGACAGAGATAGTCAGTTCTCCCTCAGAAATGGGCGGGGCGGCAGACTCAGTAAAAGCCATGTCGTACCCGTAGGCTTCCCGCACAACAGGAATTGACACATACGATTCGCTGACACTCACCGGGGCGCCCACCTCGATTCCCAACGCCTCGGCAAGCTGCTCTGCCTTCGCCACAGCCTCCGCAACCGCAGCCGCACGGGCTTCCTGTTCCAGCGCGCTGGTATCGTCGATCCCGAAGCTCAGCCCGCTGATCGTGTTCGCGCCGGCATCCAGCGCAGCGCCGATCACATCACCAGCCGTATCAATCGCGCGGACAGTCACGCGCAGCGCATTTGTCACATGGTAAACCTGTCCCTGAGGGCGGTTGTTGTTGTCTTCGCGGATGGTCTCCATCCAGACATTGAAGTTCTGGGTGCGCATATCGCGATCTTCGACGCCCTGCCCTGAAACTGCCGCCTGTACAGCAGCCATGATGCGATTGGCCTCAGCCAGCGCGCTTCCAAGATCCTCGTCCACTGTCTCAATTCCCAATGTCACATAAGCAACGTCGGGAACACCCATTGCTTCGCCCTCACCGGAGACTGTGATCGCGTTGATCCCGTCAACCCCGCTGCCAGCAGCATAAGCACGCAGCAGTGCTGCATCACTTGCAGAGCCGCCCACGGCCCCGCCAGAACAGCCAACCCCGACCGCGAGAACACCAACCAGTAAACCTGCCACCATCAGAATGGTGATTGTGCGTTTCATACCTTTATCCTCCTGTGGTTCTACCACAAATACAATAGTATTGGAACACGCCGCAGCGTCTCAAAGATAGAGACGTCATCGCTCGCCAAAAGGTTCCCGAACTGGCAAAGACCATGAAAATCAGGGGATAATGAAGATATGCCCGTTAGCTGAATTGACAGCAGGACAGAATCTGCGAAAATAGCATATACGTGAGCGTATACGCGGGGACAGTCGAGAACCACCTGACTGCCAGGCTGAAAGTGACAGGGAGAAACCCATGAGCGACGAACGCGAACAGATTAAAGCCGAGCTGAAAGCGGAACTGCAGGAGGAAACCGATGAATACCGGGCAAAACGTAAAAAGGAGCGCGTCAGCCGCAACCGCCGCCGGGATATGTGGTATTCCTTTGGCTGGATTGTCATCGGGATCGGCCTGATCATTGCCGATATTCTCATCACGCGCAGCACAGGCTCATCGCCTTACTTTGGAATCAACCACCCGCTGGCAACGATCACCAATGTCGGGATCATCCTGATCATCGTGGGCATCGTCACCACGATCTGGGCGTTTGTGCGCCCGCGCCGCTGAGCTGGCGCCAACCCATATATGAAACTGCTTACTGCTGACGGCAAAGAATATTCCCTGACGCAACCCGAAACAACCGTGGGACGCGGGCTGCAGAGCACCTTTCAGCTCAACGACCCGCGCGCATCACGAGTGCACGCCATCTTCCGGGTATCCGGCAGCAGTTGTATGGTTGAGGATCTCGGCAGCTCAAATGGCACATTTGTCAACCGCCAGAAGATCGACAGCCCACACCTGCTCCGAAACGGTGACGAGGTGATTGTCGGCGACACGGTGTTCACCTTTGTTCAGGTTGTCCCGGTCAGCCCGGTCCGGACGGTGCCCGGAACCCCGTCCATGCCCGATACCCGCCCACACAGGCAGGCCCTGCCCCTCTCAGAATGGTTGACCCTGCTTTATGCGCCATTCTGGGCCTTTGAAATAATCGTGAGGGACAGCCAGTCCGTCAGCCAGCCAGCCCTGGACATCTTTGCCAGGGAAATCTATGAGGCGATCTGCTACAGGAACGCCTTGGCCCGTGACGTGCTGACCAATATCGCCCTGGAGCTGGACGATGTCGTTGCCGGGTTTGCTGCGGACCCCCGCAACGCGCAGCAGGGACTGAACGATGTCGCCCATGTTCTGGACACGCGGCTGACGCCTCTTGAGGCAGAAGGCTACAAACAGGCGCTGCTGTTTATTGGGAAAAGCATCCTGAAGGGCACCTACGGCGCTGAACGATCTGCGCTGTGCACCATCGCCGACTGCCTGTGCCTGGATATCGAATACAGCTGAGATAAGGTCAGGTTCAGGTATCCAGCGTCCTCCGGGCAAGCTGCCCGAACAGATGTCCACGAAACAGGCTGGTCAGCGAGAAAGTGATCGCAGGCACAAGGATCGGCGCCAGGAATGCCCCTGCCCCCGTTGAACTCAGCGCGCCAATAAGCAGGCTGTTCAGCCCCATCATCACCAGCCCAAACAGACCGAGGAAAATAGCAGTCACCAGGTCATCCCAGAAAACGCTGAAGGCCAGCCGAACATTGGGGATAACCAGGAAAAAAGACCTGAACTGCCGGGTGTCGATATACCGCAAATACCCGGCCCAGAACAGCGAATTGGAGAGAAAAGCAACTAACACGGTTGCTATGATCACACCAATCCGCAGCGCCAGCCCGGTGCGCATCAGGACCTGAAATGCCTCGGCTGTGTGGACTTCCTGGGTAAAATACCAGACAAAAACCTGCACCCACAATGTCACCGAAAGGGTCAGCATGACCAGCGTGGGAATATTGAACAGGAAGCTGGCGACCCGGATGCCAAAGCCGCGCAGCAGCCGGTTGCCCAGATTTTGCCAGCCGGGGAGCACCGGCTCTCTGCCATACCGCACATTGGTGCTGATCTCCAGCTCCCAACCCTTGATCACCAGATAGCCCAGCACCGGGACCGCCGCCACCAGGATCGCCACCAGCAGTTCAAGCGGCCACCTGCGTTCCCGAAAAGGATAAATCAACGCTTCAAAAAGACGCATGATTCTCTGTCCTGTCCCGATTCAGTCTTCAACCGGGCATTCGCATTCACCGCAAAAATAGGCCACTGCCCGGTCTTCCTCGCTGTTCATGATAACAGTCAACCCGCGCCCATCGCTTACCGACGGCACATCAATTACCCTGATATAGGGAGAGAATCGTTCATCGGCGGGCAGGATTGCCGCCAGTTGATTGGGTGAGGTCCGGAAAAAGTCCTCCCGGAACACAACCACTGGATCGTCTGGATAAAGGGGCAGCGGGTAGATGTTCGCTTCCACCAGGTCCTGGTAGAAATGGGTGCCGTAGGACACCTCAGGCACATTCCCCTGATGGGTGTAGGCAACCTCGATCAGCACTTTGGTGTTGTAGATATCTACATAACTCACCTTGACGCCAAGCTGGATGGTCGATGTTCCCCACCTGCCCGGCCCCATCAGAATGAAGGACTCTTTAGCCAGGGCGTTGTTCAATCGCCCCACCACGTGCCCGATTTCCAGCCGCGTCTGTGGGTCGGGTATGTGGGCATAGGCCAGTGGATCGACGTAAACAATATACCGGATACCCTCGACGCAACCCCCCGGGACGCCCTGGTTAGCTGTGAACAGGATATCTTCCTCAGGGATATTATCCGGGATACTGGTCAGCTTGCCATCCTTGCGCCTGCTCAGCGTTCTGCACTGCAGCAGGGTAATTTTGAACTGGGGGCGCGGCAGTGCTGCAACAATTTTGCCAGCAAACTCAATATCAACCGGCCGTCCGTAGGCCTCTTCCAGGATAGAAAGCGTCTCGCGCATTACCCCGGCGAACTCGTCAGCCGCCAGCAGGTTATCAAAAGTAAGCACCATCCGATCTGGATCGAGGCGTATCGGCTGGCTGGAGAGCGCCTGAACGTACCCATCCTGCTCCAGGCTGATGACAGCGCCAAGTGCCGGATAAGCCAGATCCATGACCGCCTGGAATGGGACCGAAGCGACCTCGTTTTCCTCCAGATCGATCACGTCCATCTGGTGCTGGGAGTAACGCCGAATCCTGTGCGCGTCGATATCCGGACGCAGGGTTGGATGGCTGAGAGCCACCATGCGCGGATAGTCGTTTCCCACCCGATCCACCGCGCGGGTACCCAGGCCAGCTACCAGACGCACCAAGCCGGCGTCCCGGTCAATACGCTTGCTCCAGACATACGGGCTGTGACTGAAGGCAACCCCGGCAAAATCGGGGAAGAAGTACCGGCCTGCAGGCCGTCCTTCGACCTTCTGGATCAGAATTCCCATCCGCTCGTCGTAGTCGGTCAAATGCATCTGTTCGCGGTAGATCAGCGCTTCGGGGCGCAATACGCTGGCGTATACCCTGATAATCGCTGTCAACAGGCTGCGCAGGTTCTCCTCCGGGCTGCCCTGGTTGGGTACAAAAAAACTGTCGTATTTACCGGCAAAGGAGGTCTCAAAGTTGTCCTCAAGCTGGCTCGATGATCGGACAATCAGCGGCGCCCGCCCCACCCGTTCCAGCATGCCGGCAAGCTGCTGCTGAATTTCGGTGGGCAGGCGGCTGTTGAGATAGGCGTTATAGGTTTGGGGATAGTCGGCCCGCATCTGCTCAGGACGTTTGTATTTCTGATTCATGAACCTGAACAGATCATTCTCCTGCTGAAAATCATAAAACACATCAGAAGCGATATACCACGATTCGGGAATTGAAAGGAGCCGCTCGATATCAAGGCCTCGCTGAGGCCCACGACGTTCAAGTATCTTATAAGCCAGCAGCATACCGGCGGCTTTCCCGCCGATCTTACCCCGTCCAATGCGTCGTGAACGGATTGCCATCAGGTCTTTGACAGTGAAATACTCGCGGGCAACCCGGACAAAAGACAATTGATCAGAGATCATTGATTTGATTAACACAACGATGATTTCTCTGAGATGGTGTTGGACATGAACGCGCTGCTCAGGAGGCTGGTTTTCATACGACTCCCCCTGCCAGAAAAGGAGATCCCAGGGAGCCATCTCAGGATTGAAAGAGAGAATAACAGGCTGCTCCGGGCGGCGCCGGGCTACCACCTCGCGGACAATATCCTCAAACAGGTCATGAGGCAGGTTGTACGCGAAATAAAAATCTGTGAGGTTATCCCGGATTGCGTTGAGCCGATCCTGCCATTGGTCGGCAGGCTCCTGGGAATAGGGATCATCATACCCCTCACGCTCCTGCGAAAGAAGCGACTTCTCCCTGATCTCCTGTTCGAAGTCCTGTTGCGAGACAACCCCCCGGGCAAACAATTCGGCCCGCATGCGCTCTCGAATGCGCCCGGAAAGTATGGGATACTGGCTCAGCTCCAGGTATAGCTGGAGCACTTTTGGCATCGCCTGTGGATCCATACGCTTCTAAACCTTATCTCCAATAAACTGCCAGGATTTTATCATGTCTGGAACCTGACGGACAGGGAAAAAGAGAAGGGCAGGAACAAGCCTGCCCTCGCCAGACCAGAACAACTTGTATCAATCAAAGGCGACTGCAGCCGCCATTGACCAGTCGCTGCCCTGAATCAACCGGCAGCCTGACGGTGAACGTGCTGCCAGCGCCCGATTGGCTTTTCACGTTAATCGATCCATTGTGCAGCCGTATCAGCGAAACAGTCAGCGGAAGGCCCAGACCGGTTCCCTGCTGCTCCATGATATCCCGGTCAACCTGCCTGAACAGTTCAAATACCTGCTCAAGCTGGGTGGGTTGGATGCCGATCCCGTTGTCATCAACAGACAGGACCAGTTCATCTGCCTCGTAATATGCCGAAATAACAACCTTTCCCCCATCCTGCTTACAGAACTTGATCGCGTTCTCTACCAGCCGGGAGAGCACATCTATTACATAAAACGACACACAAAACTGGGCTGCCTGTGCATCGATTCTGGAAATCAGATCAACACCGCGCTGGCTGGCAAGCGACTGGTACTTGGAAACCACCTCTTTAATGGTGTCGCCCAGGGGTGACAATCCCTGCTGCATCATGATCTCCATCTCGACCACGCCGCTGTTGATGCGCACCATTAACATCAGGTCCTCAACCAGTTTAAGCAGCCGGTCTGCTCCCTGCTGGATACCGCCCAACATATCAAAGACCAGTTCGCGCTCCAACTCATCATACTGGTCAATAAGCAGGTTGATATACCCGTAGATATAAGTGAGGGGAGTGCGCAGTTCATGGCTGAAAATAGTGATAAGCTGCTGTTTCATCCGCTCAACATCGGCCCCGGCAGCGGAATGGATGGCCTTGATCCGGTTCAGGCGCCCCTCAATTGTCGTCAGCAGGTCATCCGGCTCGAAAGGCTTCACCAGATAGGCATCCGCGCCCATATACTGGCCTTTGCGGATATCTACCGGCTGACTGCGGGCTGTCAGAAAGACAAAGGGGATGGCGATCCACTCCGGGTTGCTGCGAACAGCTTCAAAGAATTCGTAGCCGTTCATCTCCGGCATCATGATGTCCGAGATCACGAGATCCGGCAGCATGAACTGCATGGTCTGAAGTGCCTCGCGACCGTTCCGGGCAGTGACCACTTCATACCCGGATATCTCAAGCAGGTCGGCCACACCAGACAATAGAGAGGGATCGTCATCAACAAGCAGCAGGCGCACCGTTCCGCTCATATCGGTTCTCTCATATGCTCCAATTTTGGTCATTGATACCGATTCTTCTGCACTCCGCTAATTGTAACACAGGATTAGAGGCGCTCGTGAACAAAGGTGGTGATTTCCGCAGCAATCTGGTGAGGCCTTTGGAGGGGCGCATCGTGAATGGTGTCCTCCAGCCAGATGACGGTTATGTCTTCCAGATTCTCCTCGGCAGCCTCCACCGCTTTCATTTTCCGCTCAACCTGCACCGGGTCATCGTGTCCCTGCTGGCGGCAGGGGATGAGCAGTGCCGGGCAGTCCACCTTCTCAAGCAGCGGCCCGACCCGCAGCTCCCAGAGTTCTCGCAGTATCAGCAGGTGCTGCGCATGGGGCAGCCGGCGCCGGATCCGGTTATCCGCATCGATCTCAAAATTGGCCATCATGGCAGCTTCGACTGCCGGGGTCAGCAATCCCTGCGGTGCGCCTTCCAGGACCTGCTCACGGAACTCATCTACCAGCATCCCATCCACCGGCGGCGGGGTGAGATGTCTGAGCGTCTCTTCCCACGACCAGTGGCTTAACTCGGTGACGCCGCCATCGACCAGGATCAGACCGGCGATCCGGTCAGGGTGATGAGCAGATGCCCATAGAGCCACATGCGCTCCCCAGCTGTGCCCGACCAGCACAGGCCGTGTTAATTGAAGCAGCCCCATCACGCCTAACACATCCCCGGTAATTGTGGCGAAATCATATCCTTCCTCAGGCTTATCTGACTGTCCGTGCCCGCGCAGGTCAAGGGCAATCACCCGGGCTTCATCGGCAATCAGTGGAGCAGCCAGGTCCCAGATATGGCTGGTACTGGACAGGCCGTGAATAAGTATGACCGGATGGCCCCGCCCGTCCCAGTCCCGGTAATGAAAGCGAAGATCCGCAATGGCGATGGTTTTGTCAATGGCGTAGCGGTTGTTCATGGCCTGTCCCGGTGCGATCAGTCACTGGCAGCAAGCTGCAGGACAGTGTGCAGTAAAACATCCCCGGCATGAATGCAATCCTCGTCAGGGGTATTTTCGCGATAGCTGTGGCTGAAGCCTCCCAGCGACGGCACAAAGAACATCCCCGCCTGGGTGATCTCAGCCATCATCTGGGTATCGTGGCCTGCATAGGATGACAGGGACGTGCGTGAGAGTCCCAGCCGGTCGCAGGCCTGCTCGATGGCACCCACGACTTCGCGATGCATCGGCGCTGGCTGGTGAATGCCCATCTGCTCGACCTCCACCCCCAGCCCTTCCACTTCAACCACGTGAAGCGCCAGGTTGAGCAGGGCCTCGCGCATGGCGTCCAGCTTACCGGCATCGGCATGGCGGAACTCCAGCGAGACCCGCGCGCGCTCCGGCACGATGTTAAACGCACCCGGCTCAACCCTCACACAACCGCAGTTCACCACGCCTGCCGGGAAGCGGTTCATCACCAACTCGCGCGACTGCTGGACAAACTCGGCGACACCGCGCATGGCATCCAGCCGCCTGTCCATCGGTGTTGTGCCGGCATGATCAGCCCTTCCAAGGAAATTCAGCCAGTAGGATGAAATCCCAACAATCCCGGTCACAACGCCAATCGAACGACCCGCCTCTTCCAGCCGAGAACCTTGCTCAATATGCACTTCAACCCAGGCTTTGATTGACTGCGGATCACGGCTCGCGGTCAGGGCCTGCTCCCGGTTGGTCCCGGCAGCCGCCAGCCGGGCATCAAAAGCCGCCAGTCCGCCGCGCGGGCTGGCCAGTTTATCGGTTGTCAGGTTTCCCGTCAGCGCCTGGCTGCCCATCAGCGGGATCCAGGTGCCTTCTTCATCGGTGAAGCTCATCACCTCCAGATGAACAGGCAGGGACAGACTGCTGTCGCGGACGGTGCGCAGGGCTTCCAGTCCAGCGACCACGCCAAGTGCGCCATCAAAACGCCCACCATGTGGGACACTGTCCAGGTGGGAACCGCACATGACCGTCCGGGCGCCGGCCTCACCACAAAGCAGGCGCGCGCTGACATTCCCCGCGCCATCCTGCTGAACAGAGAATCCCTCGGCGCGGGCCTTTTGGGTGAACCATTCACGGGCTGCCAGGTCGGCATCGGAGAGAGCCGGGCGGTGCACGCCGCCCTCCGGAGTTGCACCGATCTGGGCTAACTCGTTTAAGTCATCAAGCATCCGCTCAGAGTTTATACGCAGGTTATTCATGTCCCCCCCTCAAATAATGCGGGTACATGCTCATTGTAGTGAAGTTCACAAAAAGCCCAAAATCTACCGGGGAAACAGGCATCTGAAAGCAAAACCAGGGAAGTTAATGCCCTTTCGGGGCCATTTCCCGGTAGGGTAGCGCAAATACCCGCCCGTCCTTTTTCCTGCAAAGTGCGAGGTAAAATGGTGACTGCAACAATCTAACAGATCATTTCCACGTCCCGCAGCAACTAATCGGGCCGGTATGCGTACAATTAAGTGAAAGGTGCGCGGCGTCTCCAATATCAAGGCGCCCGCTGACAAAACAGGTAATGTTATGAATGACTCATCCCGAACAGCCAGCAATATCCTTGCCAGCGTGCTCCGGACGCTGGCGGCTATTTCCAGGCAGGTGGCAGACCGTTTTGATACCGTGGTCGATTTTGCCTACGTCAGGGTTCTTGGCGTGCCATTTATCGTGCTGGGTTATCGCCAGACCGGAAAGACAACCCTGATCAACTGGCTGAAGCGGGACAAGGAATTCCTTGCCGGGTTTGAGCCGGAACCCACTGCAGCCGGGGGGGAATCGGTGCCGGCATTCACCACCAGGCTGTCGGCGGATGGCTCAGGCATGAAGCTGAAACCCCGGCGAGATGTGGGCGGCGAATACGCGATGTGGGAGACAGACTGGGTTGAGTTGTTCCAGCAGACCAAGCCCCGGGGAATCCTGTTCCTGATCGATCACCAGAACGCCTACCAGCACAAGGACGCGCTGAACTTTGTGCTCCAGATGCTGGACGATGAGGAAAGCGCACGCAAGCACCTTGAGATGGTGATGATACTGGTCAACAAATCTGACCTGTGGGCTGATGAGCAGAGCCTGGATGACCTGCTGGATAACTTCCGAAACGAGACCAGGCGCCTGAAATCACAGGCAGAGCGTCTCGGCTATCACCATGAGATTCGGCAGACCAGCCTGGTCACCGAAGAAGGCGTCCGCGAGGCGATGACGGCGTTCTTTGATGCGATTCGCCCACGCAGCCAGGGCCTGCCGGAGAGCAGCGACCCGCCCCCGGAGGTCAAGGCCGGGGCAAACGGGCATAAGCGCTAAATGCAGCAGCTTGTCCTTGAATACGTTATTGACAGCCCACAGCCCGGCTACCAGTTCAGACCGCCAACCAATGGGTTTAAGGAAGCCGACCTGCGCCTGATCTGGCGGCAGGCCATGCCGCGAGGAACCGGCTGGAACGGGGACGCCTATCAGGATGCCCGCTCGCTGAAGTGCTTTGCGCTGGACGAAGGGCGGATTGCTGTATCGCTGGTGCACGTGACTGGCGAAGAGGACGAACTGGGCAGGCGCGGCATCCGACGGGCCGAGATCGCGGTGCTGGATAATGATGCATATGTCGTCTTTCTGGAATCGTTACTGGGGCGCTATCACGAAAGCATCCTTGAGACGGCTAATCAGCACATCCGGCCCTATGTCTGGAAGCGGATGCTGCGACTGATTGTCCCCCGCCTGAAAGCCCACAAACAGGTGGTCCTTTCGCATCCTTACTCTGGCCCGGTGGCCTGGCAGGTGGTCGAGGTTCTGATACTCCGTTTGGTGACCTCTAAAACCATCCGCCTGCTGGAAGGATGGGGCGCCCCGGCTCCTTTCACCACGCTGGCGCTGGACTGGCGTGACGAGTCCCCAATAGTAGCCCTGCCGTCAGAAAAGGCTGCTCAGAAGGATATTCAGGCGATTCGAATCCCGTAACCGACATCCTCGCCTATCTTCGCTGCGCTCAGATTTTCGTTGTTGAGCGTGGCAGGCTGTCCAGCCAATCCAGGCCCAGGACGCCGACAAGAATTGGTGAGATTGCCCGCCCATCATCAGCGATCCCTTCAGCCATCTCGCGGCGTGACAGCCAGCAGGTATCCTGATCGGTTTTGATCGGAAATGTGATGGCCCTGACAACATAGAAATCAACCGAGTAGGCCGTCAGTATGCCGTAGGTGCGGCTGATCTCGGTGATCTGCCAGCCAGACCTGAGCAGTAACAGAGAACACTCATCTGGTCCAGGCAGATGGTCAAGGACAAGCTCCTCCATCATCTCGCGGCGGAGCGCCGCAGCGGAATCGGCATCGCCCGGATCGCGCTTGCCGCCAATGGGCTGGTAGTGTCCACCATGGCGGTCGTACTGCATCAGGTAGACATCCTCGCCGTCATGAACAGCCTTGATCACCGCCTGTGTCACCTGAACAGCGCGCGCAGGCGAAGGCTCCACAAGCCGGGACACCCGTTCCTGCTCAAACATTTTCAGAAGGTCGACGCCGCGCAGGCCATCCCGGTCGAGATCGTCCCAGTCCAACCCGACTGCAACCCCATCGTGGAGGTGGGCAGCAAGGCTGTCGAGTAACATTCGGGCGACCTCGCCGGTTGGTTGATAAACACCAGATTCCAGTCTGACCAGGCCCAGCAGGCTGAGCAGATCGAGCACGCCTTCGTTATACGCGGAGTCAGCCTGACGGTGGGTCAGGGCGTAGATCAAAATGCCGGGATTGCTGTTGTCATTCATAAATACGCCTTCAATTTCCTGTTGACACTCACGTCGCAGGGCTGGCAGTTTTAGCCGCCAACCTGTACAATGCCAGTGATAATTCTGGCTTGAGGAGGCCAAAATGAGCAACCGCCGACTGTTACCTGCCGCGTTTTTTACTGCCACCGCTGCGCTGATGGTGGCAGCATTGGCCTGCACCTGCGGTCCGGTGTCAACGCTGTCCAACACAATCGGGACGGCAGGAGCCATCCAGGGCACGGTTGAATCGGCAGTAACCGCCTACGGGCCCACGATTGAAGCCGGGCTGACCGAGATCGTCCCGACCCTGCTTGCTGAAGCAACTTATATGGCGGAACAGGCCACGCTGCACGGGCCCGACCTGATGGCCACCATCACTGCGGTCGTGGCCACAGCCGATGCCGGTGGAAGCGGTGGTCAGACAGGCCAGTCATTTACCCAGTGGGCAACTATGGCGATTGCCAGCAGCCAGCGCGACCAGCCCGAATGGTCGGCGATGCAGGCCGTCGGGCCTCCCAACACGCTTTTCTGCGGCGACCAATCAACTGCCTGGTCACCCAGCACCACGTCAGGCGCCGCCTGGATCCGGGTGGAGTTTGCGCTGGCGGTGAACCCAACAGAGCTGCATGTCTATGAAAGTTACAACCCCGGCGCAATCTACCGGGTGGAAGCAATCAACCACGATGGACAGGTTGCCGCGGAATGGAATGGCACGCCAGAGCAAAGACCATCGCCCTGCCCGACTACCACTCGCTTTGACCTGACTGCAGCGACCTCGCCAATCACCGCCGTGATCATCTACCTGAATCTTGATACCTATCAGAATTTCTCTGAGATTGACGCGGTGGAGCTGGTGGGGACTATCCCGTAATGACATCACTCACGGCTGCACAGGCCAGAAAATAACAGATTGATCATCTGAGGCTGACGCCAGCCAAGCACCATCTGGGCTGAATGCGATATCAGTAATCCCAGATGCATGCCCCTCCAACACCCGAAGCACGAGCCAACTGGCAGTATCCCAGAGAATAATCGTGTCATCATCCGAGCCGGTGGCAAGCAGACTGCCATCCGGGCTGAAGGCTACGCTGGTAACACCCGCCGAATGTCCAGAGAGGGTCCTTACCGGCAATCCACTTACCACATCCCATATGATCACCGTCTCATCCAGCGATGAGGAAGCCAGCAGTGAACCATCCGGGCTGAAGAACAGATCTGTAATCCCAGATGTGTGTTGATCAAGCGTCATCAATAGGGTTCCAGCTTCCCGATCCCATAGGGTGATTGTGGTATCATAACCAACTCCATAGATATAACCACCACCACCCGCGATTGTACTGCCATCTGGGATGAAAGCCACACTGGTTATTGGCCCCTCATGGTTACGCAATGTTCTCATTGCTTCGCCAGTTGTAACATCCCATACAATGACGTTGCGATCTCTTGCACCTGAAATCAAGATCTGTCCGTCCAGGTTAAAGGCAAGGCTCATGACAGCCCCGTTGTGTCCACTAAGGGTGCCAATATTCTGCCTGGTAACCATATCCCACAATGTGATAATATCGTTATCTCCTGCAGCTGCGAGCAGCGTACCATTCGGGCTGAATATCAGATCCCTTACAATACCACCCATATCACTCTCAAGTGACAATAGGTAATCGCCATTGCTGGTATCCCAAAGTGTGATAAGGTCCTTATGCCCCACCGCTGCAAGTTCACCATTCGGGCTAAGAGCTATACAATAGATAAAACCCGTATATGTGTAACCAGACAAACTGCGAAACTTCTCACCGGTAATGGCATCCCAAAGGATAACCGTCCCATCCCATGATCCTGACGCCAGCAGTTGACCATCCGGGCTAAAGGCAAGAGCGCTGACATGATCATGATGATCGCGAAGAACCAGCAGCTCCTCACTGCCCGTCTCACCTAGCCTGATATGGTTACCTCGTCCATAAGCTAAGATTTCTCCACTCAGACCAAAGGCAAACGTGTCAATATCTGCAATCAGGTCAATAGTGCGTATCTCCTGACCGGAATTTCCATCTATTTGAACCACTGTGTCATCATGCGTTCTATAAGAAATCACCTGACCGTCAGTACTGAATGCTAAACCTCGCCTTGGCCCTCCGGATGGCTCAATCGTCCAGATCATGGCACTATTTTGAATGTCCCATAGGATGATCCGTTGCCGTTGGTAGCCCTCAACATGGGTGTAGCCTGATACAGCCAGTCTGGAACCATCAGGACTGAAGGCAACATCCGCGACCCATTTGAGACCTGCATCGAAAGTCTGCATTGGTGTCCAAGTAAATGTATCCCACACGATTGCCAGACCATCACGCATGCCACTGGCAAGCATCCTACCATCGGGGCTGAAGGCCAAACTTGACAGAAAGTCTGGAGAGATATCAAGAATGCGCATCAGGTCACCGCTGGTAGCATCCCAAATCTCAATCTGAGCATCGTATCCAGAACTTGAGCCTATTGCGATCAGATTGCCATCAGGGCTGAAGGCCATTTGATCTGGCCCAATGCCCGGTGGGCTGCACCACACTTCTGCAAAGGTGGCTGTCTCATACAGGCACAGGCTGGCAGATGCTGCAACTGCGAGATATAGGCTATCTGGTGAAAAGGCAATATCCTCTATCCTCCCTTTCATCAGACGCAGGCTCGCGCCTTCAGGTACGGGGCCAAAGTATGATCCAACGACCGGGATGGGAGTGGGAGTTGGGACGATGGTAAGTGTGGCAGTGGGGGTTGGAGTTGTTGTGGCAGTGGGTGCAGGAGTCCGGGTAGGCAGAGGCGTATCGGTGAGTGAAGCGGTGGGAGTTGCGGGAACAGCATCAGCCGCGCAGGCTGAAACCAGCAGCGCAGCAGTCACCAATACAAATACAACCCGTATCTGTTGCATGGAGTGCTCCCGAGCAATTCTCAGCAGAAAGCAACTCTCGTATTATCTTCAATGTACCCGGATCGCGATAGGGAAATAGTTAAGCCGACGGAATTTCAGTTTACTGCTCCGCTTCCTGCTCATAAATCTGACCGTACCACCACATAGTTTCCGGAATGGTCAGCCCATAGCCCAGGTAGTGTTCCCCGAACCAGATCTCGTAGTGCAGGTGAGGCGCAGCGGCATACCATGACGTTTCACCCTGGGTGCCGGTGAC
>JAFGNO010000168.1 GCA_016926985.1 Anaerolineae bacterium | reverse complement strand
GAGTGGGGACATGATATCACACAGGTCAACGAGACCACCCTCAAGCTGACTGTTCCCAATGAACACACCATACCCGACCTGAATGCATGGCTGGTCGGCAGCGGGCTGCGCGTGATCGCCCTTTCCCCGGAGCAGATCACGCTGGAACAGCTTTTTGTCCAGATCATCCAGTCACCTGAGGGAGATGGATAAGATGCCGCTATCAGCCCGGATGATTGCCGTGATCACCCGCCTCACTTTCCGTGAGGCCCGCCGCCGCAAAATGCTCTGGCTGGCGATGGCGATGGGGGTCGTGTTCGTAGGGATGTATGCTGCCGGCTTTTATTTCACCTGGAAGGACTTCACCGACTTCTCCAGTGATGTCGGGTCGCGGCAGGCAGAATATGGTTTTTTTGCCAACCTGCTCGTTTCCGCCGGGCTGTACGTGGTCAATTTCCTGGTGGTGATGGTCACCGCACTGACCACCGTTGGCGCCATTTCCGCTGAGATCGACTCCAACACGGTTCATGCAATTGCTGCCAAGCCAATCCGCCGGACAGAAATCCTGATCGGGAAATGGCTGGGACACGCCTGCATGCTGGCGATATATACCGCGCTGATGACGGTCGGGGTGATCCTGACAGGCTACCTGATCAGCGGGTATTTTCCCCGGCAGGCAGCCATTGTGCTGTTAATCCTGATCCTGGAGAGCCTGACCATTCTCAGCCTGACCATGCTGGGAAGCACGCTGTTCAGCACGCTGGCGAACGGCGTGGGCGTATTCATGCTCTATGGGCTGGCCTTTGTCGGCGGCTGGGTGGAGCAGATCGGCAGCCTGCTGGGCAGCCAGACCGCCGCCGATATCGGGATCATCTCCAGCCTGCTGATGCCCACCGAAGCCTTGTGGCGCTACGCGGCAGGCATGCTCCAGGAGAGCAGCTCCTTTTTCCGGGAGATTACGCCTTTCTCAGTTGCCAGCCAACCAACATTGGCCTTTGTTATCTACTCTGTCATCTACACAGCCGCCACGCTTGGCGCAGCAGTGTGGTGCTTCAACCGGCGGGATTTCTGAGAGCTGCCGGATCGGCGAATCAAAAACCGGGCGAAAGCCCGGCTTTTTTTGTGTTTTTCAGCCCTCAATCAGCATCCGGGTTCCGGCAGGAGAGGATGCTCTCAACCAGGAATTGGGTGTTAATGTCTTTCAGCAGGTAACACTCAATGCCCAGTTCCTCGGCAACCAGCATCTCGTTCTCGTCGCTGTAACTGGTCAGGATAATGATACGCGGCGGGTCAGGCCGGGAGCACAGTGATTGGAGCAGCGCCAGCCCGCCCCCGTTCAGCCGCTTGGGCTCCACCAGGATCACGTCCGGGCAGTCATGGTTGACCGCCTCAAACATCGCCTCAACACTGCCGGTGCTCCCCATGATCTCAATCTGGGGAATCAAGCTCAGGCGTTCCACCAGTGCCCGGCGGACGCTTTCATTTTCATCCACAATAAGCAATCGTATCGGTTCCATGTTCACTTACAACAAGACCGGGGTTCATCCCGGCCCCTGGGCTAAACAGATTAGGCATTCAGCGATCCAGCGAGGAGATGATTTCCCGATAACTCCAGGGTCTCCAGGAAAGGGGTGCGTGGTGTGTAACCGCGTGAGCCTTATAGAGCAATTGCCAGTGTAGTCAGTATATGAGCAGTCACCGGTTGCTCCCTAGTGTCAAATGTCCCAAGCGCTTTTGACAAGTGTCACCGGTATGAGTGTCACTCAGCAGCCAGGGTATGTGCTGTTTTTCCCTGAAGACAAAAAAACCGCCCGGTGGGCGGCTGTCAGCGCAGTCCATGCTGCCATGCCTATTCTGGCAAGGCTGTATCGGGGTTGGGCTGCGCCGGCTCGACGGTCAGCAGCAGCCCATCGCGCCCGGTCACGCGCACCCACTGCCCGCGATCAACCACCTCCCCGGACACAGCCTGCCAGGTTTCCCCCTCGATAAGCACCAGGCCTGTCTTCTCGATTGTGCGGACAACGCGGCCCATGCGCCCGATCAGGGCATCGCCGCCCACCGTGCTGGTTCTATCCTGGGCGCGCAGGCCGGGGAAGAGGATCAACTGGTGGTAGGCCACGGACAGGGCAATCACCCCGACAATCACCAGGAAATCCGGGCGCGAACCTGCCTTGAAACAGAACAGCGATCCCAGCACCTGCAGGATAAACCCGGCAACAATCAACCACCGGTAACGACGATAGAAAACCAGCGCCAGGAAACACCCCAGTGACAGCGCCAGCAGCAGCAGGCCAATCAGGTTGCCCGACCCAACAATCAGTCCCAGTATCGCATACGCGCCAGCCAGCAGCGCGCCGCCCTCTGGAAAGCCCGTGCCCGGCACATAGATGGCGGTAACGGTCAGCCAGATGGCAACCATGAGCACCGTATACAGGATGTTGGGGCCAAACATCTCGTAGAAATCTGCCAGTTCCATCATCCTCCACCCCAATTCCGCATGCGCTTTCCCTGAGGCTATTCGCCTGGCAGGGGAATCAGCAGTCTGAAGGTGCTGCCTTCACCAACCACACTGGTCAGCCGGACCTGCCCGCCATGCAAATCGGCAATATGGCGGACAATCGGCAGTCCTGATCCCGTCCCCGGCTGCTCGGTTTTGCTGCGATCAATCTGGTAAAAGATATCAAACAACGATTCCTGCTGTTCCGGGGAGATACCCGGCCCATGGTCGGTGATGGCAATAGCCAGGCTGCTTTCGTCCTTCGAAAGGACAATCTCCACCTTGTCGCCGGTTCCATAGGGCGTGAATTTCACCGCATTATCAATCAGGTGGTTGACCGCCATCTCCAGATACTCGGCATCGCAAACAACCGCCGGCACCGGGTTGACGTCTGACCGGAACTCAAGCACTATTCCCTGTGTCCGGGCTTTTTCCCGGTGCTTATCGACAATCCCACCCAGAACACTGCCCAGGTCTGGCACAAGCGCCTTGCGCCGCTCGTAGACTTTCTCACCAATCCCGCTCTCCAGTTCCGCCAGGGTCAGAAAGTTGAAAATCAGGCGGGAAAGCCGGTCGCTGCCCGTCAGGATACCGTTGATATACTGGCGCAGATCATCCTGGTGCTGGAAGGCCGGGTTGTTGGCGATCAGGTCGGCGTAGGCCACAATGAAGGTAAGCGGTGTGCGAAACTCGTGGTTGATCACATCCAGTATCTGGATTTTCAGCTGCTGGAGGCGCTGCTCCTGGATGGCATTGATCGCCGCATAGCGGCTGAGGCTGGCTTTAACCGCGACCAGCAGGTCCTCAAATTCAAAGGGCTTGGGAATATAATCATCAGCCCCCTGGAGCTTTCCCAGCCGGATATGCTCCGGTTCACCTTTGGCGGAAAGGAAGATAAAGGGCACCGATACCCATTCAGGACGGCGGCGCACCTCTTTGAGAAAGTCGTAGCCATCCATCCGGGGCATGCGGATATCCGACACGATCAAGGCCGGCGGACGGGGCATTCGCTCCAGCACTTCAATGGCATCCTGCCCGTCTACCGCGCTGGATATAGAGTAACCGGCGAGGTCCAGCAGGTCGCAGACCCCGGCCCTCAGGATATCATCGTCGTCAACAACCAGAATATGGTAGGTGCTTTCAGTCATTGTCAGTCCATCAGGTCACAAGATGTGTGAGACGAGTATATCACAGATTGCCCATGGAGAGGGAATAAGCAGCGCCCTGCTATCCGGCTGTATCGAGCGCGGCTGCCATCCAGGAAATCACCTCCGAACCGGTTGGGATGCGCCCGGAGCAAGCCGCCCTGCAGGTGATGATGCCAGCAATATCAGTACCTTTTCCAGCCTGGGCCGGTATGATCAACAGCCCTGTTGGCGATCTCCCCGACCTTCTTGCGTTTCATGCTGCCAGAGCCAGGAATTTTGATGGCAGTCATGTCGGCATATCCTTTACAGATGCCCGGCTTTCATTTACACGCCCCCGGCGGCTCGTCGCCAAGATCGGCGGACTTGGTGAGCCACGAAAAGCCCATCATCACCGCCTGCGGGCAGTATTCCGCCGGGTCGCCTTCATATTCCACGCCAAAGACGGCCTTGCCTGCCTCGATGAACGGCAGCAGGGCCTCGCATTCTCCGTACTGAAAACACTGCTCGTTAAGCGCCCAGTCAAAATAATCCACCAGATCGGACGCCAGGTCGAGCGCATTTTTGAGGCCAATTGACAGGCCCCGTGCATGGGCAGATTCCGCCAGCCAGCGGTTGTAGACAATCTGGTCTGCTGCGGTAAGCGGGAAACCCGACCGGTTGCTGTAGCCATCCACGTTATCCGGCTCAACGCCATCGCAGCCCTTCGCAACAGCCAGGTCAAGCCGGTCTTCCATCAGCGGGGCCAGTGCGTCAATCTGGCGAATATCCAGCCAGCGCTCACCGGGCCAGCCTGCCAGCCGCGCCCCGATCACCTCACGGGGGAAAGAATCCGCATCGGGCCGCCAGTCCTCGTGGCTGCCCGCGCTGAAATAGCAGATCACGATCCGCCCATCTGCATGCAGCCGGGCAATGGTCGATGCCGGGGTATCGAACAGGTCAATATCATACATATCGACCTCCCACGACGTATTAACTTCACCCGCAAGCTGCCACTGCCAGCTTGTCCCCGGTACGGGCTGCCAGATTTCGTTATTGTCAGGCATCAGGTGGCTGTCGGCGAGTTCGGTGATGGAGGCATCTTCGCCTGCACAACCTGCCAGCGCAAACGCGCTGCACAGGAAAATCACTGCCATTCTACAGGCGTTCAGATAATGTTCTGAGCAAAGAGGCAAGGCAGGTATGGACGCCGTCCTTCCGGTGGATTTTGAAACCTTTAGCAGCATTATCCCACACGTTTTCTGAAATGCACTATACAACACTGGCCCCAGGTTCCTTCGATACCCAAAGATATATTCAATATTCAGAATGTATCGCCCGGCCCGGCAGCGACAGTGAGGAATGTCATCTCATCGGGCGACGGTTGGCGCAGGTAGGGACAGAGCAATCGCATTTTGGGAAAGGTATGATACAATCGAGATAGTTTACCACTACTACCAACCAGGATGATAATGGATCACCTGTGGGCGCCATGGCGTATGACCTACCTGAAAAGCACCGATGACATGCCCAACGCCTGCATTTTCTGCCACAAGATCGCTGCAAACGACGACGCAGAGCATATCCTCTACCGCAGCAGCACCTGCTATGTCACCCTGAACCTGTATCCCTACAACAACGGGCATATGCTGGTTGTGCCATTTGGGCATATCGCCTCACTGGATGCGATGGATGAGCAGCCTCTTCTTGACCTGATGCTAACCACGCAAAAGGCCATCCGGGTGCTGAGGGAAGCCTACCAGCCGCAGGCCTTCAATATCGGCATCAACCAGGGCGCAGCCGCCGGGGCCGGGATCGCGGGGCACCTGCACCAGCATATCGTTCCCCGCTGGAGCGGGGACACCAATTACATGAGCGTGATCGGGCAAACACGCGTCATCCCCGAATGGGTTGACACAACTTTTACCGAGTTAAGAGCTATCTGGAACATCCTGTACCCATGCAAATAAACCTGGAAGGAGACCGATGAGTTCACAAGCACAAACACCACCAGAGCGCGAAGCCGTTATTTTAAGTGCTGCCCGCACCCCCAACGGGCGTTTGATGGGCGCACTATCCTCGTTCAGCGCAGCAGACCTTGGCGCCGCCGCGATCCGGGAAGCAGTCAGCCGGGCCGGTATTGACCCAGCCAGCGTAGATGAAGTGCTGATGGGACAGGTGGTGCAGGCCGGCTCAGGCCAGGCCCCTGCCCGCCAGGCAGGCATTCACGGCGGACTGCCGGGCTCAGTTGGCGCAACAACTATCAACAAAATCTGTGGATCGGGCCTGAAGACGGTGATGATCGCAGCAAATGCCATCCGGGCCGGGGAAGGCGACCTGTTTGTCGCTGGCGGCATGGAGAGCATGAGCCAGGCGCCGTTTCTCGCCCCGGCGATGCGCGGCGGAACCCGGTACGGTCACACCGAACTGCTTGACGCCAATATCACCGACGGGCTGTGGTGTTCTTTTGAGAACTGGATGATGGGCGAAGCCGGGGAGCATATCGCCGAGGAATTTCATGTCAGCCGTGAGGACATGGACCAGTTTGCGCTCCTGAGCCACCAGAAGGCCATCGCGGCAATCGATGCGGGCCGCTTCAAGGCAGAAATTGTCCCGCTGACCATCAAATCACGAAAGGGTGACATCATTGTCGATACCGATGAGCCGCCGCGCCGCGATACCTCGCTGGAGGTGCTCGCCAAACTGCCGCCTGTCTTCAAGTCGGACGGGCGCATCACGGCGGGAAACGCGCCGGGCCTCAACGACGGCGCCGCGGCGCTGGTCGTGGCCAGCCGCGCAAAGGCCGACGAGCTTGGCCTCCAGCCCCTCGCCCGGATCGTGGCCTATGGGCAGGCCGCCGTGGAGCCGCGCCGGATTTTCGTCGCGCCAGCCAGGGTGATACCAATCGTGCTGGAGAAAGCCGACTGGGACCTGGAAGAGGTTGACCTGGTGGAACTCAACGAGGCCTTTGCTGCCCAGGTCATTGCCAACGGGCGGGAGATGATCCAGTCCGGGCATGGCTGGAACTGGGCAAAAGTCAACGCGAATGGTGGGGCCGTGGCGCTGGGCCACCCGATCGGGTGCAGCGGCGCGCGAATCCTGGTCACGCT
>JAFGNO010000167.1 GCA_016926985.1 Anaerolineae bacterium | reverse complement strand
GTTGTTTGCCATGGCGGCTGGTGCAATGGCTTTGCTTGTGGCTGTGCTGCTTCTGCGCCTGCAGGTGCAGGCAGGAGTCACGTTCTGGATCGTATTGGTGGTGCTTTCCCTGGGGTTTTTCGGCGTGGGTTTCACGCGGGGAGAAGCAGGCCCGCTGGTGGGATCCCTGCTGCTTGACCAGGTGCTTGATCTGGTGCTTGCCGGCGGGGGCCTGTTTGGTGCGGCGCTGGTTTTCTGGCTGACAGGTAGCCGCCGGGATGCAGCGGTCCAGGCGACGACACCCGCTGGCCCCAACCTGGGCCCGCAGCCTATCCCGCCACCGGAGGAATGATCGTGTGCGGTCGGTGTCCTCTCCCCGATGGGCATGCTGATTGGCAGTTACGACAAGGCACAGTCCTTCTTCCGCGGTGCTTCTGAAGGTAGCCTTGCAAATCGGGGGGTTGCGTATTATCATTCCCACAGTTTTTAGATAAATATTCTTACTTTTGTGAAACAGACCGAAGACCCGTTATCTGGCCCCCCAGCACCGCATGCGGTCTTGCTCAATAACCGCGAGAATACGCCGATTCTGGATACTAACGTAGAAAAAAGACAGGGCAGCAGGGCTATCCTGTATCCCATACCGGGGAGGTATGCGTGTCACTTCGTGTGATAATTCTGGCCGCCGGACAGGGCACCCGCATGAATTCCAATTATCCCAAAGTCCTTCATAAACTTGGTGGAAAACCAATGGTTCTCCACAGCGTCGAAATAGCCCGGGCTGTCAGCCAGGACACTCCCATCCTGGTTATCGGGCATGGCGGGGGACAGGTCAGGGAAGTTGTGGAAGAGCGAGCTGAGTATGTGCTTCAGGCTGAGCAGCTTGGCACTGGACATGCCGTTGCGCAGGTCCGCCCACTGCTGGAAAGCACCTGCGAGCATATCATTGTGATCTACGCGGATATGCCGCTCTTGCAGGCAGAAACGCTGGCCGATCTCTATGCTGCTCAACGGCCAAACCCGGGGCCAATCACCCTGCTCACCCTGGTCACCGATTCGCCGCGCGGCTTTGGGCGGATTCTGAGAGGAGCAAACGGCAGCGTTCAGGCAATTATTGAAGAAGCCGGGGCATCTCCAGACCAGTTGACTATCGACGAAGTGAATGTGGGGATTTACTGCTTTGAGGCTGATTGGCTGTGGGAGCATCTTGATCTGATCCCGATCAGCCCAAAGGGCGAATATTACCTGACCGATCTGGTTGCGATGGCGGCTGCTGAAGGGCAGGCTGCCAATGCCATTGTGGCCCAGAATCCCGATGAATTTATTGGGATCAATACCCGTGTGCACCTGGCAGAAGCAGAAGAGTTACTGCGGAAGCGCGTGAACAAAAACCTGATGCTGTCCGGGGTGACGCTGGTCGATCCGGCAACCACTTACATCCATTCATCGGTAGTGGTTGGACAGGATACAGTCATTATGCCCAATACAATCATGGAAGGCGATACGGTGATTGGTGCAGATTGCCTGATTGGCCCCAACTCCTTCATTGTTGATTCGAGAATCGGCGATCGGTGCAGAATATTCACCTCGGTGATTGAGCAGGCAAGCGTTGAAGATGATGTTGACATTGGTCCCTATGGGCATCTCCGCAAGGGCGCGCATCTCGAATCTGGGGTGCATATGGGCAATTTTGGCGAAGTCAAAAACAGCCGCCTGCGCCGGGGTGTAAAAATGGGGCATTTTAGCTATATTGGCGATGGTGATATTGGCGAAAATACCAATATTGGTGCAGGTACCATTACCTGCAACTATGACGGCAAAAATAAACATAAAACAATTACGGGAAAAGATGTGTTTATTGGCAGTGATACGATGCTTGTTGCCCCGGTCACGCTTGGTGATCGGGCCAGAACCGGCGCAGGATCGGTAGTCACAAGGGACGTGCCATCCGGCGCGCTCGTATATGGCGTGCCAGCCCGGTTAAAGCCTGCCGATCGGCGTTCTGAAGAAGGCAAACACTCGGAAGAGGAAGGATGAATGTGGAAGACCCTGCATTGTGGGGAATAATTGGCCTGGTTGTGTTTTTATTCCTGCATGGATTTTTCTCGGCAGCGCTACAGGCCTCCAGCAGTGTGCGCAGGCAGGAACTGCGGGATTTTGCAGAAGAGGGTAATACACGGGCTTCATTGGCTTATAACATTGCGCAAGACTCAATTCGGTTTATGAGCACCTTCCAGCTTGCCAAGCTGATTACCTCGTTTCTCATTGCCAGCTTGATTACAATACTGCTGATCCCCTCGCTTGCACAGTCTCTGGCTGATAGAATGCTTGCTGATGTGCTGATTGGATACCTGGTTGGCTTTTTCGTGATCATGCCGCTTGCGGGTTTGCTGGTCTATGCCCTGACAGAGATGCTGCCGGAGGTGCTGGTACACCGGAATCCAACCGACTGGGCCATCGCGATGGCTGGCCCGTCCAGAGTAACCATCATCCTCTTTTCCCCGCTTGTGGCTGCCCTGGTCGCTTTCCGGAGAGGCATTGCGCGTCCTCTGGGAGGCAGAATTGAATCGTCTGCGCTGGTGACCGAAGAAGAGATCATGACTCTGGTGGATGCGGGCGAGGAGGAAGGGTCCATCGAGCAGGATGAGAAGGAGATGATCTATTCCATCTTCCAGCTTGATGAAACGCTTGCTCGCGAGATCATGGTTCCCCGTATCGATATAGTTGGGCTTGAAATCCACACGCCACTTGAGGAAGCTCTACAAGTCATTATTACTGCCGGGCATTCTCGCATCCCGGTTTTTGAAGAAACCTTGGATAAAATCAAAGGACTGCTGTATGCCAAAGACCTGCTGGAAGTCTGGCAGCAGGGCAAGCAATCAGTCAATCTGGAATCCCTGCTGAGACCGGCGATGTTTGTGCCGGAGTCCAAGCGGGTATCAGACCTGCTGCACGAGATGCAGAATGAGAAGCTGCACCTTGCCGTCATAATCGATGAATATGGGGGCACTGCAGGGTTAGTTACCATTGAGGACATCGTCGAGGAGATTGTCGGTGAAATCTTTGACGAATACGATGAGGCTACCGAGGCAACATATGAAGCGGTTGGACAGGATGAATATATCGTTGATGCCCGGATAGACCTGGATGACCTCAATCGCCTTCTGGATACCGAGCTTTCAGATGAGATGGGTGATACTCTAGGAGGATTTATCTACGCCCGACTGGGGAAAGTCCCAGAGCCGGGTGAGGTGATTGTGACCAAGCGGCTGAATATCGAAGTCCTGGAAGTGATAGATCGGCGTATCCGTAAAGTACGTGTGGTGAGGCGTGCATTGCAGTTCCCGACCTCCAGCAAATTACATGAATCCACAGAAGAATCACCACAGGATAGAAAAAATGGACGCTGATACGCAACGATTGATCGAAGCAGCACGGGAAGCGCAGAGCAAAGCCTACGCCCCATATTCGAATTACCAGGTTGGGGCAGCTTTGCTGACACGGGATGGGAGGATCTTTTCTGGTTGCAACGTGGAGAATGCTGTGTATTCTGCCGGGGTCTGTGCTGAGCGCGTTGCTATTGCCAAGGCGGTTTCCGAAGGATGCCGCGAATTTGTCAAAATCGTTGTTGTGACCCGAAATGGCGGCTCTCCCTGTGGCATCTGTCGCCAGGTGATGTTTGAGTTCGCGCCCGATATGCAGGTTATCATTGCCGATCTGGAGAAGATACTCCAGACCACGACAGTACGCGATCTCCTTCCGGCAGGTTTTGGGCCGCAGAATCTTTCCTGATGTTCCGCACGCTGCTGTGACAGCCTGATCCGTGTCGCCGCCAGACCGTATTTACCGGACTCAGGCCATTATCATGCGCCGCCTCAATCTGGGCGAGGCGGACCGCATCCTGACGGTATATTCGCGGGATTACGGTAAGATCAAAGTACTGGCAAAGGGGGTCCGCAAACCTTCAAGCCGAAAAGCCGGGCATGTTGAGTTGTTCGCGCTGGTTGACATGCTGATCGCGCGGGGACAGTCACTGGATGTTCTGTCACAGGTTGACCTGATTGAGCCCTATCTCCCCTTACGCAGCACCCTGGTTCATACCACGTACGCGGCGCATTTTATCGAACTACTGGATGCTTTCACGGAGGATGAGGACCCAAGCCCTCCCATGTTTCACCTGGCAAACCGTGGGCTGCTCTGGCTGACGGTTACCGGCGATCTCAGGCGTACTGCCCGGTATTTTGAATTGGCCTTTCTCGACTTGGCAGGTTATCGACCAGAGTTATTTCGCTGCGCAGTCTGTCAGACAACCATTAAGCCTCAGGATCAATTCTACAGCCCGCTGGCGGGTGGTGTGATCTGCCCGGTATGTGCTGGCAAGGTGGCCCGGGTACGTCCAATCTCGCTGAAAACCCTGAAAGTCTTGCGCTACATGCAAACCAGGGATTTCGATTTGGTGGAACAGGTTGGCCTGGGCCATACAACACACGTTGAGTGTGAGCGCCTGCTGCATGACACGCTGGTTTATTATCTGGAGCGCCGGTTAAGAAGTGCCGCGTTCCTGAACCGGCTGCGCCGCGAACAGGGACACATGGGCAATCAGGCTGATGGCGGCTCCGTGCCGGGAGAAGACGCGGCATTATCCGGCTGAGAAGATATCGCCTGGCTATCATCCGGGGATTTTTCTGGTCGTGTTGGGGTATCTGTCAATACCGGGGATGGCAGCGCCTCGCTTTTGCTTTCCTGGGCTTTTGTCCCGGTAGTTATCTCTGCCCCAGCGGGAGTCTGGTTCGGCTTCCCTTTTGCCTTATTGACAACCTTTGCCCCCTGGATAAGCACCTTTAATGCTTCAGCTTTTACACGCATTAATTGGGCTGACATAAAGGGGACCAGTTCTTCGTCCATTTTCATCTTGCCCCGCTGTTGGTCCGGGTAGTCATAAAAACGGACGATCTGTTTAGCAAATCTTTCGGGCAATTCAGTTTCTATCCGGTTCATGATATCGCGAGGTATGGCAATCAGGAAATGATCATCCCTGGGATGGCCCACAAACGAGCGGTTGGGATCAATCTCATGAAGCAAATCGGCGATGAGCTTGGCAGTGCTGCGAATGACCTGATTGGCTGCAACCGGTCCATACTGGGCGCCAAATTGGTCGTATTGGGCGATCTTGACGTCGATAAACACGCTGTCGGGTTTGCTGATCAGTTCGGGCAGGCGCTCCTTGATAAGTTCCATATTGGGCAAGCTGGTTCGGGCGTCCACGAGGGGAATTCCGCCCGTCCGGTCCAGGATATTGTGAACTCTGAGCCGCAGTTCTTCGACATCAAAAGGCTTGGTAATATAGTCGTCCGCGCCCAGTTCCAGCCCATCCAGCCGATCCCGCCGGTCATCCTTCTGTGTCAGAAAAATAATTGGAATGTGGTTGGTGCGGTCATTGGAGCGGAGCTTTCGGCAGACCTCAAAGCCATCCATATCAGGCAGCATGATGTCCAGAATAATGACTTTGGGCATATGCTCCAGGGCTTTCTGGAGTGCCTCGGTCCCGGTCAGTGCGTTGATAACCTCATACCCGACAATCTCAAAATAGCGCTTTAACAGGTCGGATGTAATGACTTCGTCTTCAACAACCAGCAGCTTGTTCATGGTCTCAGAAACCTCCAGCAATGCGTAAAGCGCCGGACCCCTTCGACTTCAGGCGAGAGAGGAAGGCGCAGGTAGATAAGGCTTCAGCCTCAGATAGAAATACCTGTAATATACTGGTGATAAGGTCGAAGGCACTCTGCCCAGCAGAGGTTAACGGTTTGTACCTTACCAACGGAGCATAGGGGGTTGCAGACAGGAAACCTTGTC
>JAFGNO010000021.1 GCA_016926985.1 Anaerolineae bacterium | reverse complement strand
CCGGTCGTCAAGCCCGTCAGCGCCGATGATACTGCCGGGGCAGCCCGGTGGGAACCTAGGCCATCGCCAGCAGGCTTTTTGATTCTCATCACCGGCATTTGCTGTCCCTGTTGTGCATACAGGCAGCGGCTAAAAGGGGTATCGGGATGGGCCAAAGATGACAAAGACCTTCTGGAATGAGAAGGAGGGGCGACTTCGGACAGCGTGGCGGCTGCTGATTCAGGCCCTCTTAACGATTGGCCTCGCGCTGGCGGTCATGCTCCTTCCTGTTTTCAGGGCAGGACCAGGCGGAGAACCGCACCCTTATGCCGATATGATCCGCTACCCGCTGTGGATGGTGATCGCGCTGGCGGTGGTCTGGTTTGCCGGGCATTACCTGGACCGCCGCCATTTCCATGATTTTGGCCTGCACCTGCACAGGCGTGCATTCTGGCTTGATGTGATTTTCGGCGCAGCGCTGGGCGTCATGACCACTGCGCCCCTGATCCTGATCGGGGCGCTGTCCGGTTTTGTCAGCCTGGAGAAAACATACCAGACCGGCGCTGCCAGCATCCCCCTCTGGCTGGCGACGCTGCTGTGGGCTTTGACCTATTTGAGCATCGGCATCTTTGAGGAACTGGCCCGCGCTTACCAGGTCCGTAACCTGCTGGAAGGGGTTTTTGGGGCAAGCGGCTCCCGGCGCCAGGCGGTGATGATTGCTGTTATCGGCTCTTCCCTGTTCTCGGCCCTGCTGCATGGGCCGAGTCCAATCTATATGCTGTTTGTTGTTCTGAGCACGGGCGTACTTGCTGTGGCCTATCTGCTCACGGGGCGGATCGGGATTGCCATTGCCTACCATGCTGTATGGGATTTCATGTTGAGTGTTATGCTGGCTCTGAACACAGGTGACGTCTCACCTGTGACGGCTTTCTACACGGTCAGGCCTGATGGGCCGCTGCTGGCGGCGCACGCCGGGTCATATGTGCTGCTGGGATTCGCTGTCGTCATCATGGAACTGCTGAAACTGCTGGCAATAATCGGCTGGGTGCGCTGGCGGGAGGGCCGGGCGGGTGCAGACAGCAGCCTGTTCACTCGATCACCCGGTTGAGCGTCCGGGTGGTGAGGATGATCATCACCACCGCAAGGATGGCAATTGCCAGAACATCGGGCCACAGCGCCGCGAGGCCTGATCCCTTGAGCATGATGCTGCGCAGGATAACCAGGAAATGGCGGAGCGGCACCGCCCATGAGATGACCTGCATGAATTTAGGCAGGGTGGTGATCGGGACGAGATAACCGGAGAGCGTCAGGGCGAGCATCGCCCAGACAAACACAACCGTTGTGGCCTGCTGCTGGGAGTGGGTGAGGGTGGAGACCATCAGCGCGTAGGCGGTCTCGCAGGCCAGATACAGCACCGTGAGTGGCAGCAGCAGCCAGAAGCGTCCCCGGAAGGGCACATCAAAAACAAACTGGGTAATGCCAAGCATGAACAGGAAGTTGATCGTGCCGATGATGATCGGGGTGATGGCTTTCCCGGCGATCAACTCGAGGCGTTTCAGCGGGGTGATGGTCAGCATCTCCAGCGTCCCGATCTCTCGCTCACGCACGATCCCCATCACGGCGACCAGGGTAGTCATCTCGAAGGTGATCAGGCCAAGCTGTGAGGAGATGGCATCCGGGCGGAAATCGAGGGCGCGGTTGAACAGCGCATCGACATAAACACGGATTCCGCCGGGACGCTGGTTGGAGACAATGACTGTATTTTCTACCAGCGACTGGATTGCCCCCTGCGCCGCGCCCAGCGTCCGGGCGGCAATCAGTGAACTGACCCCATCGATGATGACCTGTATCTGAGGAACACGGGTTGCGGAATGTGAGTCAACCATAAAATCCGGAGGGATAATGACAATCCCCATCACATCGCCACGGTCGATAAGCTTGCTGGCATCCTCCATTGTATTGGGGAAATACGCAACAACCAGTTCACTGGTATTGTCGAGGGCGGTGACGATCTCCCGGCTGAGCGGGGAGAGGTCGTAATCCACCACGGCAACCGGCATATTGCTGACATCCTGCCCAATCGCCCGGCCCAGCAGGACGATCTGGATCATGGGTCCCAAAAGGGCGAACATCAGCAGGATGCGATCCCGCGAGAACTGGATGATCTCCTTGGCGATCAGGGTGGTCAGTCGTTGAAACACACGCGCCTCAGTTCAGCTTCTTGGAAAAGACTTTCAACGATGCAAACACGGCAAACAGGCCCATGCCAAACAGGGCCAGCGCCTCCGTCTGGAGATCGGCCAACCCCACCCCTTTGAGCGCAATCCCCCGGGTGATGACAATATAGTGGGTGCTGGGCATGGCATAGGCCAGCGCTGCCGAGATGATCGAAGACTTATCGACTGGGAGGATCAGGCCGGTCAGGAAAAAGCTGGGAATAAACAATGCCAGCAGGATGATGGCGCTCACCGCGCGCTGGCTGCGGATGAAATTGGCGATGAACAGGCAGAACCCCATGATGGCAAACAGGTAATCGGCAGTGAGCAGAATAAACAACGCCAGATCGCCCCGGAATGGGACGCGGAACCAGTAGACAGCGACGACCAGCGCCAGCAGCCCGCCGACCAGCCCCAGCGCCAGATAGACGATCAGCTTGCCCAGCAGGTATTCGCGCCCGACAATCGGGGTGGTGACCAGCGATTCGAAGGTGCCGGTTTCCTTCTCGCGGGCGACGGACAAGGCGATAGCCATCGCCGGGAGGATCAGCACCAGCGCCATCAGGCCCGGGACCATGCTGTATTGCGAGCGCAGGTTCTCGTTGAACCAGATCCGGATGCGCACGTCAAACGGGGGGCGGGCAAAACCGGTGACGCCGGTGGAATGGGCGATAGTGCGCTGCTCGATGGCGTTGATGATCTGGAAAGCCACTCCGGCGTCGCTCCCGTCGACAACCAGGTTGACCGAAGCCTGATCGCCTGCGCTGAGCCGACTGCCGAAGCCGGGGGGGATCACCATGGCGGCATCAGCGTGCCCGGCTTTGAACAGATCGGTGATGTCGGCGTAGCTGTCCACCCGCGTTACGATGGTGATATCGCCATCGGCAGTGAGGGCGCGGATGTATTCATGCGACTGGGGCGACAGGTCCTGGTCAAAGACAGCCAGGCTGGCCTGGTTGACATCAAAGGAAAAAACGTAGGAGAGCAGCGTGAGCAGGACCGCAGGAGCCAGGATGGTGAGAAAAAGAAACCCGGGATCCAGCCGGATATGGGTCAGTTCTTTGATGATGATTGCGCGTGTCCGGCGCAGGGTGTTTCGCAAGTTAGACATGCAGTTCCATTGGCGGCTCAGCCAGCCCGGCAGTAAACAACCAGTATTGTACCCGATTGCCGGCTAAACGCACCTGATGTCAGGTTTTGATCTCCCGGCAGGGATGGTTACAATCACGGATGGAGTGTGTCATGACCGATAAGCAACCTTCGAAACCTTACCTCAATCGTGCGCCAGACTGGGTGGGCGGCTATATCAAGTGGCTGGCGGAAGATGTTGCCCCGATCCGGCGGGTGACTTATTCATTGAAAGACCTTGCGCAGCGGGGACTGGTCGATAGGGAAAAAGCGTCAGTCTTTACCGGTGATACGCTGCTCGATGACTTTGCATGGCGGCTGCTGTGGGCGGATACGGACAGGGAGCCTGATTCCGAATCCATCGCCCGGATCGTGCAGGAAGCTGAGGGCATCCTTGTCTTTGTGCATGGCTGGGATGGCAGCGGCGAAATCTGGGAGGACCTGCCGGCGCTGGCCTTGAAAGCCAACCCCCGCCTGATCGCGCTGGTGCCGGACGTGAACGGTTTCGGCGGTTCTCCCTTCAGCGATGACCAGCCCCCCGTCGATAAATGCGATCCCCCGGCGGTTATGGCGGCGCTCCAGCAGTGGCTGGACCTGCTCGGTGTGCGCCAGCAGGACACTGCCCGGCCCGTGCGCCCGCTGACCTTCATCGGGCACAGCATGGGCGGCGCAACGCTATTCTTCCTCGATGAGACGCAGTGGCGGGACGGGGAGGTGGGGCGGATCGCCTGCGCCCCTGCGCTGCTGATGAACGACCGCCAGCGCCAGCAGTTTTACAGGGCGCTGGGTGCGAGCATTCAACTGACCCGGCTGACCGACCTGCTCGACCGGATTACGGAGAATATCCTGGCCCCCAGGTTGATCGAGGCGCTGGCCGGGGGAAGCAGCCCCCGCGTGCAGGAGGAGCACCGCCGGGTGTTCAAAACCACGCCGGAGGGCGTGATTGCCCAGACCTTTGCCGCGATGGGCCTGCTGGAAATCACCTTTGACCGGCGGCAGTGGGATAATTTCCTGGTATTTCTGGCGCATAAAGACCTGCTGGTAGGGATGGAGCCGGCGCTGGACCTGCTGGCGGATATTGGTTTTGACCCCGCGCAAATCAGGGTGGCGATGGGCGACCACTATTTCTTCAGCATTGGCAAGCAGGCGGAGCTGCATACCAGGAACCGGGATCTGCTGCTGAAGGAAATCCTGGCGATGCATGTAAAACTCAGGGACTCCCACGGTTTGTGAGGGATTGAAAGCTGTGACAAAACCCTCTGCGTTCCAATCGCTGCTCGTCGGTCTGGCGGTGGGTACCCTGCTCCTGGTTGTGCTGGTCACGCTGGCAGTGGGCTGGTGGGTGCCTGGTACGGGTGAGTCTCGCCTGCCTGTATTTGTGGTTGCGATATACGCCAGCGCGGTTTCCCTGCTGGTGATTGGCTTTTTGCTCGAAAGACCATCCTGGCAGCCCTCCACCCGCTTGCAGGGCGCCCTTTTTATCACGCTGATCATTGTATTTGGCCTGCTGATTCGCATTTTTCTGGCAACCAATCCATTTCATAACTTTGATATTGCTTCTTATACCCTCATCGCAGAGATAGCGGCGCGGGGTGAGAATGTCTACGCCGCAACCAGCCGCTACAATTACTCACCGGTGTGGTTGGGCATACTGGGCACGCTGCGGACGCTGCCACTGGTGCGCCCAACCACACTTGGGTTTATCGGGATTGTCAGGTCGTTTGTCAGCTATGGCGACCTGGCGACACTGCTTGTTTTGGCCCTTATCACAAGGGCAGAACGTCAGCCGGCTCACCGGGCAGCGGCCTTGTTTTTCCTGAATCCGGTCTCGTTTCTCACATCGGGATATCATGGGCAGTTTGAAAACATCGCGATCCTTGCCCTGCTTGCCGGTGTGCTGGGCTGCTACTGGATTGGTCAGGACCGTGCCCTGTCCAGGGCGTGGCTCTGGGGGCTGGCCACCGTCGGGCTGATCATCAAGCACAACATCTTCTACGAAGCCATGATCACCACGCACCAGACGGTGAAGCGGTGGTGGCTGAAACTCCTGCTGATTGCGGCGTCTGCCGGGGTATTTGTGCTGACATTATTGCCATATATGAGTGGCCCGACGGCGCAGGGTAATATCTTACAAAATGTATTTCTGTATACTTCTGCCGTTGGCCATTACGGGTTTTCAAGGCTGCTCGTACCTGGTTTTACCCGCTGGGTGTTTATTGCCGGGCTGATCGTGTACCCGTTCCTGCTCACCAGCCCGGATATGATCCGGCGGCTGCTGCTGGGGATGCTGTTTTTTCTCGCTTTCACCACCGGGTTGGCCGATCAATATCTGGTTCTCCCAATTGCGCTTGCCGCCTTGCGCCCTTCACGCGGTTTTGGCATCTATACACTGGTTACGACTCTTTACCTGCTGCTGGGCAGCGGGGTGAATATTGCACTGCCCGGCGCGCGTTTTGTGCCGGTTGATCTGGTCTGGGTGGTGGTGTCAGGCTGGTTTATCTGGACGCAGTGGCTGCAGCCGCGTATCCCGGAAATTCAACCAATCCGGGTGAATGTCGGCGTGCTGCCGCGAAGTGCCGCTGTGATTGCCTGCGCAGTGGGCGCGATGCTGATCGTGAATATCCTGTTCATTCACCACGCAGAGAAGCACTATACGCGGGTTTCGGATGACGCCGTCAGGATGGTTACTGCCCTGTCGCTGGTAAGCCCCGGCGAAACAAACCCGGATATGCTGATTCCTGCCGGGGAGGGCGCACTGCCCTGCGGATTGTTTGCCGGTGGGCATGGGGATTTTGTGCTGTGGCTGCCCGATTTTCCTGCCTGCGAGGGAGATGATTATACGATCCTGTGCCTTGACGACAGGGGACAGTGGACAGGGGATAATGTGTCCGGGACACGCTACCGGTCACTATCCCGCCAGCTTCATTTCAGCGTTGCCCAGGATGGCACCTGTGGCGTACTTGAACAGTAAAAGGGCAATCCACTAACGGTTTACGGCTGCTGGCTGTACCACCACTCGCGCCATTCCTCTGCATCAGACATAAAGCCAAAGTCCTGCCCGGTGACGCCTTTCAGGGCCTCATAGAACACCATTTCAGAAGGGTGTGCTTCGTAGGCATGAATCAGGGCAGGTGTGATCGGCAAAGCCTCCCGCCCGAGCAGTTTGACGATAGTCGCTGCTGCCCAGGCTGATCCCCCAAACCAGTATTCAAGGTCTTCCGCCGTCAATGCTGGCACGAATACATTGAGCCCCCAAATCTGGTATAGCCCTTCAAGCAGGGCGTATCGATAGGTTACCCGGTAAGGTGACGTGGCAGGGGAAGAATCGCAATCATTCTCATTGATTGTGTCCGGAGGATACTGTGTCCTTGTGATTGGTATGCTTAACGGGCTGACCGCTGGCAGGATAAGCAAAATGGTTCCATCTACCTGTGCGCCGTTGTAGCAGACCCGCGCGTTGCTGCCATACTGCCCGGATAGGCTCTCAAAATGCAGGGTCACATCCAGAATCGCCTGACAGTCGTTCTGGTTTTCTGGTGTTTCAATCCCCATGCCATTAAGGACGATTTTTAGCATCTCGATAACTGGCAGTTCATATCCCGCTTCCACTTCTGATGGGAAATGCTGGGTTGCTGACAGGCAAACCGCTTCAATGATTAGCGGTTCACCCCATTCCGGTATATCGAGTGGCACCAGCGTGGGAGTTGAGGTAGGAACAGGTGTCAGTGTTGGCGATGGGGATGGTGTGGCGGTCAGCGTGGGTAATGGGGCATCAGTTGGTGTGCTCGTTTCTGATTCCGGGGACTCGGCAGGGGGTTCTGCAGGTGATGAGGCGCTGCAGCCGCACAACCCGGTAAGCATGGCTGCCAGCAGGGTTGCTTTGAGGGTGGGCGAGAGTCTGAGGAGCATATCCTGTTGCCTTGTGATTCATGGTCTCAAAAACCTCCGCATAGGAGAAAAGCGCCGGACACCTTCGCCTTCAGGCGATGGAGGAAGGCGTGGATGGAAAGGG
>JAFGNO010000166.1 GCA_016926985.1 Anaerolineae bacterium | reverse complement strand
GGCCTGAGCTTCAATTGACACTGTCTTCTGTACATGCTTACCCTCAGGAATTTTCGGGGTTATAATTGAAGAGTGGCTGAACATGCGGAAATGGACGGCAGCATGGCAAAAAAAATCTGCCCGGAATGCGGGCATGAAAACCCGGAAATAGCTGAAGTATGTGAGAAGTGCGGGCACAAGCTCGAAACGGACACGCACGAGACAATGGTGACCGACCTGGGGGCTGACCTGTATAACGCCGTCCTGGCAGGCTATGGCACTGACACCTTCGCCGGGCGCAAACTGGTGGTGATCTACATTAAAGGCGAGAAGCAGCCTATCATCGCCGAGCCAACCGGTGAGTATGTGATCGGGCGGAGCGGGGGAAGCCAGGTTATCAACCTGGACCTGGGGAAATATGGGGCGGCGAAACAGGGCGTATCGCGACGCCATGCCGCGCTGCACCACGACCTGGACAAAGGGACGCTGGCGATCATTGACCTCGACAGCCGCAACGGGACTTTTGTGAATGAGCAACCGGTTACTCCCAACGTGCCGTTTACCCTGCACGATGGGGACGTGATCCGCCTGGGCAAGATGGTGCTGCATATTTACTTCAAGTAGCGCGGTGGAGACTCTATCAGGGAGAGAGGATGAAAATTGCCGTACTGGTCAATCTGAAAGACAACGCACCGGAGTGGGAGGGCATGTCGCAGGATCAGTGGGATGACCTCGACAGCCCTAAAACCATCAACTACATCATCGAGGCGCTGGAGAGCGGCGGGCACGAAGCAGCCTTTTTTGAGGCGCAGATTGTCCCGCCATTCTGCCTGATTGACCGCCTCAACGAGTACAGGCCCGACCTGTGTTTCAACATCGCTGAAGGGCATTATGGCGATGGGCGCGAGGCGCAGATTCCGGCCATCCTGGAGATGCTCCGCATTCCCTACACCGGCAGCAAGGTGATGACGCTGGCGCTGGCACTGGACAAACCGATGACCAAGCGGGTGCTGGCCTATCACGGGCTGCCCACGCCGGAGTTCCAGGTCTTCAGCCGGGCCGATGAGCCGATTGACGAGGACCTGCTTGATGCACAGGAAGAGCTGAAATTCCCGATGTTTGTCAAACCCAGCCGCGAGGGGACCGGGATGGGCGTGAGCGCCGAGAGCGTGGTGCGGACGGTGGCGGAACTGCGCGAACAGGTCGGCAGGCAGCTCCAGCGCTATAACCAGCCGATCCTGTGCGAGCGGTTCATTGACGGGCGGGAAATTACAGTGGGTATTGTGGGGAACCTGAAGCCGACCGCCGCCCGCCGGCTGAACGACCGGACCGCGCCGCATATGCTGCCAGAGGAGCTGATCTTCTTCCCGCCGCTGGAGGTCGACCTGGGCGCCTATGACGAATCAGAAGCGATGATCTATACCAACCGGATCAAGGTTGAGCTGGCGGAGGATTTCCGCTGGCTGTGCCCGGCGCCGCTGGATGAAGCCCTTGTCCAGCAGCTTTACCTGATCGCCGCGGCGGTTTTCCGGGTGACCGGCTGTGATGATGTGGCGCGGGTGGATTTCAGGCTGTCGGCGGAGGAGGGTAATTTGCCCTACGTGCTGGAGATCAACCCGCTGCCGGGGCTGAACCCCCATTACAGCGACCTGTGTGTCGAGGCGAAGGTCGCCGGCTGGTCGTATGAGCAGTTGATCAACACCATTGTCGATCTCGCGCTGGAACGTGCTGGGCTGCATCACGCAGGGTAGCTGCGAGACAGGGAATCGGGATAGGGGGCGCTCGACTGAGCGTCCCTGCTGATTCTGGTGATCCCAGGCCAATTCGTCACAAAACTTACTGGTAGTGTACAATGACTGACGGCCAAATTCACTCATGGCGGGTTGGAGGAGTGCATGGCAACAGCAGGCAAGACATCAGCTGAGATTACCCGTGAGATCAACCAGGCGCTGCGGGCATGGCGCTCTCGCACGCTGAGCATTATGTGGATCGCGATTGCCATCATCTCGCTGCCGGCGCTGATCGTGGTGATCGCGCAGACGGCTGTTACCGGGGGAAATTGGACGGCAGTTATCCTTTACGCCATCATGTACGTGCTGGTGGTGGTGCTGGCGGCCTGGCGCAAACTGGATATGCGCTTCCGGGGGTGGGGCCTGATCGTTGTTGCCTACGCCGTGGGGACGCTGGGGCTGTTGCGCGGTGGGCTGGCGGGTGCGGGCCGTGAGTATATGATGGTCATTGCCATGCTGTCGACCATCCTGGTCGGTATCCGGGCCGGGCTGGTGACAGCGGTTGTCGGCCTGGTCACGATGGGCCTCTTTGCCGTGCTGGCTGATGCCGGGGTGCTGGGCAGCACGCTGATCTACACAGAAAACCCGGTACTCATCGGGGCGTGGACGGTCGAGCTGACCTATACCTTTGTGCTGATGGTGCTGATGCTGCTGCTGGCAGTTTATTTCATCCGCTTCCAGATCACGACGCTGGAGGCTGAGCGCATGGCCAGTCACAGGCTGGAGGTTATTAACCTGACCCTGGAGGAAAAGGTCGAGGAACGCACCCGGCAGCTGGCCGAGGCAGTTGAAGAGGCCCAGAAAGCCAACCAGTTGAAAAGCGAGTTCCTGGCGACGATGTCACATGAACTGCGCACCCCCCTGAACGCGATTATCGGCTATGGACAGATCATGCTGGACGGGATGGCTGGCGACCTGACTGACCAGCAGCGCGGCACCCAGGAACGCATCCTGACCAATGCCGAATCGCTGCTGAACCTGATCAACGATATCCTTGACCTCTCGAAAATAGAGGCTGATCGCCTGCAGCTGGTTGAACGGGACTTCCTGCTGGCAGACTGGCTGACCAGCGTCGTTTTCCAGGTGGATCCGCAGGCTGATAAGAAGGGGTTGATCCTGAAATCCTCGCTCGACCCGGCCCTGCCGACCCGTATGCATGGCGATACCGACCGCATCAAACAGATCGCGCTGAACCTGCTCTCCAATGCCATTAAGTTCACTGAGAAGGGGGAGGTTGCCATTAGCCTGCGCCGGGCAGGTGAGCACTCCTGGGTTATCGAGGTATCCGATACCGGGATTGGTATCCCGCCGCACGCGCAGGAATACATTTTTGAACGGTTCCGGCAGGTCGATAGCACCTCCCAGCGCAAGTATGGCGGTACCGGGCTGGGGTTGGCGATTGCCCGCAGCCTGGCCCAGCAGATGGGGGGCACGATCCAGTTGAAGAGCGCGGTGGGCGAGGGCAGCACCTTCACCGTGACCCTGCCGATCAAACCGTTAGAAGGCCCACAGTAGAGCAGGTGAGTGATGACCACAACCAGCACGGATCCGAAAGACTGGATTATTCTGATCGTTGAAGATGAGCCGGACAACCTGGATGTATCCCGTACAGTACTTGAATTTCACGGGGCGACCGTTCATACGGCTGTTGATGGGCGGGAGGGGCTGATTCTGCTGGAAACGATCACCCCCACGCTGATCCTGCTTGACCTCTCAATGCCCCACATGGATGGCTGGGAGATGCTCAAGCTGATCCGGGGAAATCCCAGGACAGAACCCATCCCGGTGGTCGCTGTCACCGCCCACGCGATGTCAGGCGACAAGGAACGGGTGATGGAAGCCGGGTTTAACGGCTATATTGCCAAACCTTTCAAATTTGGTACTTTTCTGGCAGAGATCAAACACGCCCTGGAAGCAGCAGGGGCCGGGCAGCCGGATGACACCACACAGGCAAAGGATGACAGAGACGGTGACTGAACAGCGAATTCGCGTACTGGTTGTCGAGGACACCTACGATTGCCAGATGATTTTTAAGGCGATCATGGAGTTCTTTGCGATTGAGATGAGTGCTGCTCACAACGGCATTGAGGCGCTGGATGTTTTGAACGAGAGCGTGCCGGACGTGGTGGTGATGGACCTCGATATGCCGGTGATGGACGGCTGGCAAACGCTGGAGGCGATCCGGCAGGACACGGCGCTGGCTCACCTGCCGGTGGTGGCGGTCACGGCTTATGGCTCACCGGAAGTTGAGGCCAGCACCCGGCAGGCCGGGTTTGACGGCTATTTCCCCAAACCGATCAACCCGTCGGAGTTTGTTGATTACCTGATCAGGCTGCTGCGGTAGTTTGAGCTTCCGGGTTTCGACATCTAAAGCCCCGCCTGTGTAGGATGGAGCCTGCTCCGAGTTGACCATGAAGGGCCAACCCTTATGAAACCCTGGAAAACACTGGAGAAACGCACCATTCTGGATATGGCGCCCTACCTGACTGTCGAGAATCACACGGTCGAGCTGCCTGACGGGTGCACCATTCCTGAATGGCCCTGGATTATCACCCCTGACTATATCAACCTGGTGGTCGAGACGGTCGATAAGCGCTTTCTCTTCTTCCGCCAGACCAAATATGCTGTCAGCGGCACATCGCTCGCGCCGGTTGGCGGCTACCTGGAACCAGGCGAGGACCCGCTCACCACTGCGCGGCGTGAACTGCTCGAAGAGACCGGCTACGAGGCCCCGACCTGGATTTGGCTGGGCCGGTTTGCGGTGGATGGCAACCGTGGGGCAGGGAACGCCAGTTTTTACCTGGCGCGTGGTGCTTATCCTGTCGCCGAACCGGATGCCGATGACCTGGAGGAGCAGGAGATTCTGCTGCTTACCCGCGAGGAAGTCGAAGCTGCGCTTGACAACGGTGAGTTCAAAGTTCTTGCCTGGGCAGCGGTTGTCGCGCTGGCTCTGCGGCGGCTGTAAGCAGTCATTTGCATGTCTTTCCCGGCAGCCCTATACTGTCTCGTTATGCGCCGGACAGGAGGGGCAATCCCCTGCCAGACGACCTGTATATCTGCATCTGAAAGTCTTTCAGAGGAGAAGGGGTAATCATATGCAAATCCAACTGATATACCGACAAAAATTGGCCTGGAAATATACTGCTGTCGTGCTCCTGGCGGTCAGTCTGCTGATCGTTGCATGTGGAGGCAGCGGCGATACAGGGCCTGTGGAGACGGATGAGCCGCCTCCCACTGCTGAGCCGACCGACATCCCGCCAACGGATACACCGCTGCCGCCGCTGGGATCGATGACCTTCAACAATGCAACCACCTTACCACTCTGCGGCATCTTCTGGGTGCCAACCGACAGCCTCCAGTGGGGATTCAACCTGCTGGAAGGGGAGGAACTTGCTGACGGCGACTTGTTTGCCATCCCCGATATCCGGCCTCGTTCCTATGACTTCAAGCTCAATGACTGCGACGGGTACGTCATCGGTTGGATGACCGACGTGGTGATCGAGGAAGGTCAGGACCGGTCGCTGGATGTTGGGGTGCCAGTTGACTATGTGATACTGGAAAACACCAGTTCACTGACGGTGTGTGAGGTCTATTTTGCCCCACCGGGCCAGCGCCCCTATTTCCGCAACATGCTCGATCCAGATCAGACCATCCTGCCCAATACCAATATGTATATCGCGCTGGGGGCGGGGGGCTGGGATATGCGTGTTGTTGCCTGCTCCGGGGAGGAACTTGAAGATGTCGTGATCGTTGATGGGGAAACGGAATATACCATCACCGACTGAACGCGGTCAATCGTACGGATCAGGGGAGGCGCTGTGAAAATGGCGCCTCTGCTGGTTTTTGGCGGGCTAAGACTGGCCGCTTAATTGGTCTTTCAGCACCTCGATGCGGTGATCCAGCTCGACCAGCATCCGCACCAGCACCGTCTCCTGAACGTAGAGCCGCTCGCGCTCAGCCGCCAGGCGGCTGTAGGTTGCAACGCTGTCTCTGAACGACTCATTCCAGTCACGGTACAGGCGCTGCCGGTCGGCTTCAGGTATGTCGTCCAGCGCCAGCCGGTCAATAAACCGGGCATTGAGTGCATCCTGTTTTTCAGGATAGGCGGTCATCTCGCGCTTCACCGATTCACCGGCAGTTTGCACCGTCTCCAGTTCGGCCATTATCCGGCTGCGTTTAATCTCCAGTTCGGCCAGTTCATTTGCCTGTTGATCCATGGCGCTGCCTTTCTGCTCCGCGTTCATTCTACCATCGACCGGCAGGACTCCCAACCAACCACGCGCCTGGCGGAGGTTGCTGCGGCTGCCCGTCCCATGTTTCATAACCCCGCCAAACCGACTATAATCTGCGGCGTTACCGGGCATTCTGCACCGGGATCGCACCATGCCGGTCGATTCCTTGCACTCCTTCTGGTCGCCGGCTGGACGCCAGATATGCTACACTGTCCGGGTAAACAACCATGCCGATACCACCGGCCAACCAGCGCTGGAGGACCTGTTTGCCAGAAGACAACTTGATTAACAGACTGATTGACCAGTTCCAGATTCACAGCCTCCTTGCGGAAGGCCCGGTTGCGTCCATCTACCTCGCCGAGGATACCGAGGAACAGATCCAGGTCGCGCTGAAAATATTCCCCCGCAACTTCTTTCCACCGGAGAGCCTGGAGGCTATCAACCAGGAGATCCGGGCGGCTGCCTACCTGGAACACGATCTGCTGGTCATGCCATATGCCTGTGGGTTGTTCGATGGGCATGTCTACCTGGCGATGCCTTACGCGCCTGGCGGCTCGCTGCGTGATCTGCTTGCCTCAAAAAAACGGTTGGAACTGGATGAGGTTATTTCAGTCATCAAACAGGTTACGATGGCACTGGATTACATGCACAAGCGCGGGATGAACCATCGCAACATCAAACCGGGCAATATCCTGCTGGATGGGGAGGGGGGTGTTTATCTGGGCGACATCGGTTTGCCCACCGTCCTGAACACCGTTGCGGTCAACCTGGACCTGCCGGTTCCTTCCACGCCCGCCTACACCGCGCCAGAGATTGCTCAGGGCAATCTCACAGCCCGGCAGTCCTTTGATATCTATGCGCTGGGCGTGGTCCTGTTCAGAATGCTGACCGGGCATCACCCTTTTGAGGCCGATAATGTTACCGAACTGCTTATCCACCACATCAACACCCCTGTCCCTTCAATCCTGGACGATCTGCCCGATAGCCATCCCGCAATAGATCGCATCGTCAGGCAGGCGCTCGCTAAAAATCCGCGCGAGCGTTTTGCCCGCGCGGGGGATATTGCCGATGCATTGACCGAGGCGCAGCAGATGTCGGCAGCGCAGTATCAGGCTGCCGAAGGGATGCTGCCGGCTGAGAAACCCCGGCTGGAGGAGCCAGGTCACTCCCCCAGGATACGGGGATTCTACGGGCCTGCGCTGACGCTGGCGCAACTCCCGCCCGGCAAACGCCGGCGTTATCTGCGCCAGATGGCCCGTGAGCGCCGGATGCAGGCGAGGGATTATCGCCGGTCGACGATCAGTGAAACCCGCCGCCAGCGTATGCTGATCGGCGGGTTCGTCCTGG
>JAFGNO010000003.1 GCA_016926985.1 Anaerolineae bacterium | reverse complement strand
GCAGCGGCTGGCAGTCCCAGCGGGCCATCAAAATAGCGCTGGGCGGTGAAATTGCTCATCGTGCGCGTGAGCAGCGCGGTTTCCGCGCTGTTGAGGTTGGGATCCAACAGCGCCAGCTGATCAGCCGGCACGTTAATCTCTTCACTCTGATATCGGCCGTTAGCCACGCGAATCTGACTGGTGAATGCGGTTTCAGAGCCATCTGCGTCTCGGATGGACAGAGTCAGCGGATACAGACCTGGGATGGCAAAGGCATGCACGCCAAACAAGCCGATGTAAGTGCTGCTCCCATCTGTTGCGGCGAATTGGAATGTGCGATCCAGAAACGTACCGCTGATGCTGATCGGTTGGCTGCTGACAACACGCACCCGGAATGTGCGGCCAACTTCAACCGGCAGCGGGTTGATGTTCAGCTCCTCAAGCGGCGCGGGCAGCACCTGAAGCGCCGGCGCGTCATCACCGCCCGGAATAAGCAGCTGCTGGCCAGGGTAGATCAGTGTTGCAGATTTGAGATTGTTGGTTCGCAGAAGTGTGCCAATGGATGCCCGATAGCGCGCCGCAATCTGGTAAAGCGTGTCGCTGGTCTTAACTGTGTAGGTATAGCCGCGGCTTAGCGGCTGCTGGCCGGCAGCTGACTGGCTGACGTCCAGCACTTGACCGACCAGGAGCTGGTTGGGATTGATGATATTGTTGAGCGCGGCAACAATTGCTTTTGTGCTGCCATGGCGCAGCGCGACATGCTGCAGCGTTTCCCCTGGCTGGACAATGTGACGACTGGCCGTGGCAATTTCGGCATTGACGATGCCGCTGGGGATAACCAGCCGCTGGCCGACCTGGATGCTGGTGACGTTGGACAGGCTGTTTGTCTGTGCGATAGACTCGACTGAGGTGCCGTAGGCCAGCGCGATCCGGAACAGATTTTCTCCCCGTTGGACCACGTGTATCGTGGTTTGTCCGTCAGCCCCACCCTGGGCAGAGACCGGCAGGCTGACAACGAAGAAGAGCATTAAGCTGAGAATAATCAGGATGCGCCGCCGCATAAATCTTCCACGACCTTTTCGAAAACCAGACGATCGCCTATGATAACACGATCCAGTAGAGACGGGGGGGCTTCAACAAAATACTGAGCTGGCCTGGCAGGTGCGTAGGCCAGGCGCCAGGGTTTGGCCAACACTTTGTCTACGACAACCCCGCTGGCATCCAGCCAGATCGTCGCGATGGCGAAGTTCATGAACAGCATGTGGATGCTGGTATCAAGCTTGCTTTCGCGCTTGTAGACAAACAACAGCCCTTCATCTTCTGGCAGATGCTTGCGCAGCATGAGACCCTTGAACTTGCACCAGTAGCTTTCACACCAGCGCAAACGGGCAAGGAGGACGGTACCGTCCTCCTTGCGAAGGGTGCAATAGTGGGATTCTTGCCGTGTCATGGCAGGTTGAGGACCTGCCCCACAAAAATCCAATTCATATTGGCAATGCCGTTGGCCTGGGCGAGCTGCTGCAGGGATACGCCGTAGCGCAGCGAGATCCGATACAGGTTTTCCCCAGGCTGGACCACATGTGTCCCCGGCCGCTGAGGTTCCGGCTGCGGCGCAGGTGTGGGCTGTGCCTCACCTGGCACGCGCAGTTGCTGGCCAATGCTGATCAGATTCGGATTGACAATCCCGTTCAACTGCACCAGCACCTGTACCGATGTGTTGTAGCGAGATGCGATTCGCGTCAGTGTATCACCCTGCACTACCGTGTAGTTGAAGAATCCGGAGCTTGTGAGAGGCGGCGCCGTTGGCTGGGCAGGCGGCACGCCCGTTGGCAGTATTCCGACCGGTGTAGCAGTGGGAATGATCCCGATCGATGTCGGATCCAGCGTGGGCGTCGGGCTGGGTTCAGGCTGGGTACGAACCGGGATGACGAGCTCTTGATCGATAAAAATCAGGCCCTCAGCGTTTAATCCGTTGGCCTGGAGAATAGCTTCAACACTGCTGTCAAATGTGCGTGCCAGCTCGTAAACGGTATCGCCTGCGACCACCGTGTAAACGATCTGGTATGGGAATTCGCCAGATGCAGGCGTCACCGATGGTTGGGCTGTCGGCTCTTCCGTGCTTTCGACTTCCTGGGTGGGTGTGGGCATCTCAGAGTCGCCAGGAACCACTGTAGGAGGTGCGATCGTAGTGCTGGGAACTGACGTAGCCGTGGCGTCAGGTTCTGGAGTAGCCGAGGGTGGAATCGCGGTCGGGGTTACCGTGGGCGACGGGAGCGGGGTTACGGTGCTAGTTGGCTCAGGGCTGCTGGTGACAACAAGTGCCGCGTTGTCTACATAGATGTTGTTATTCTTCTGAGGCAGGTCAAAGGTTGTGCGGACGAAGACCGTGATGCGGTTACTGACATTTTCCGCGCTGACGGCAACCTGTCGGTATTCATCGTAGTATTCCAGCGGGAGCGACCAGATGATCCGCTCGCTTTCACCGTCTGTACCACCGTTTGGATCAATGCCAACCTGAATCTGGGCGCGGCCCGGATCTTCACTCAAATCCCGGTCATCGCCGCGCGTGGACCACACATAGACAAATGCACTGAACTCAACAGCAGCGCCGGTTGGCACGACAACTTGCTGAAAGACACCACCGGTATGGGTCGCAAAGAAGCTGAAATACTCCTGGGCATTAATTCCCTGCAGCACGCGATCCGGGTTGGTGGCATTGGCCGGCTGATATTCTGGCTTCAGGTTGCGGAATCCTTCATCACCCTCGCGCTGGGGCACATGCCAGGCTGACCAGCCGCTGGCCACCATGCGCGTTGTATCGCCTTCAAATGGCACATAGGGATCCTCAAATCCGGGATTGACCAGCAGATTAACCTGAGCCGCCGGCGCCGCTTGCAGGCCAGGCAATGCTGGTCCTAAGAGCAGCGCGAGCGCGGCAAGAATCATCCAGTGTATGTGTTGATGCTTCATGATGCCTGACTCCCTGAAATTATCGTAGCGCGCCACTGGCACGACATATGCTGCACAGATAGTAGCATGACAGCGCCAGTAACGAAAACAGGAAAAGACACCCAGATGGGCGTCGATTCTCGAAGGAGCTGCAAATTGAGCACCAAGGATGTTCAGTGGGTATGGGGAGTCCGGCTTTTTTCCAGCACGCGTTCAATACTGGCTATAAGCTCCGCAGGGCCGAAGGGCTTGGTGATGTAATCATCCACCTTGGCAATGTGCAGGCCGAGGACCTTGTCAATGCTCTGTGCTTTGGCTGTAACAATAATTACAGGGATATTGGCCAGGGAGGGGTCAGCCTTCATTGTCTGGTAAACTTCCCAGCCGTCCATATCTGGCATCATCAAATCCAACAGCACAAGGTCTGGGCGTCGGTTTCTAATCATTTCCAGCCCAGCCTGTCCCCCTTCGGCGCCAAAGACTTCAATACCCTGTTTGCTCAGGATCAGTTTGACAAGCTCAATCATGTCACTTTCGTCTTCAACGCAAACAACTCGGGTGACACTGCGGTCTTCAGTTGCCATGGTTCGTGATCTCCGTCCGCCTCAATGCGCGCCTAGCTGTAGTCTATCACAGGCTGGGAGGCGATGTCTATCATGGGTGACATGTTTGGTCTGCCGGTCATCGCCACCTTATCGTTCATAAGGTGACATTTTTACTGAACACTTCCTGGTGACACTATCATTGAACGACAAAAGACTGAAGGCTGAATTGACGGTTGACAAACCAAAAACCCGCTTGTTATACTCCTATCGATCTGAATGTCAGACAAACCTAAATTCAGTATGCGGTCTGGTTCGTTCAGCCGTGATTTTTGAGGTGCATGCATCTCATCCAGAACGGCGCGAACAATGCTGAATACTCGGCGCCCGCAAGCCATACGGACGGCCCGCCGGGTATTGTTTTGTCCGACATCCGGTCAAAAAACTTTATCCTCGGGGGATATCAAACCAATATGAATGACGTAACAACCCTTGACGCTGCGGAAAGCGTCGACTTCGCCACACTGCTGGAAGAATCGTTCGATGTTGAACAGCCAGAGCGCGGTG
>JAFGNO010000165.1 GCA_016926985.1 Anaerolineae bacterium | reverse complement strand
TGTCAGCGTCGTCTTCCCGTGGTCAATATGCCCGATGGTCCCCACATTCACATGTGGCTTCGTCCGCTCAAATTGCTGCTTGCCCATGGTACCTCCAGATAGTCAAACTAACCGATTATTAAAGCAGGTTATACAGTTTCACCGCGCATTATTTTCTCAGTCAGTGAGCCAGACAAGGGTTCGTAATGATCAAATTCCATTGTAAAGTTGGCTCTTCCCTGCGACATACTGCGCAGATCAGTAGCATAACCAAACATCTCAGCCAAAGGCACTATTGCATCCACGGACTGAATGCCCCCAGGACGCAACTCGCTTGCCTCAATCTGCCCACGACGAGCAGATAGATTACCCTGTACAGCGCCCAGATATTCCTCAGGCGTAATAATCTCAACCCGCATGACCGGCTCCAGCAGGATAGGAACGGCTTTCTGCACAGCGTCTTTCAATGCCATACTTCCGGCCACCTTGAACGCCAGTTCGCTGGAATCAACTTCGTGATAAGCGCCATCCACCAGATGAACAACAAGATCGACAATGGGATAACCTGCAATAACCCCACTATCCAGAGCTTCCCGGATTCCCTCACTGGCAGGTCGGATAAACTCCCTGGGAATAGCGCCTCCCCTTACCTTATCCTCAAAAACAAAACCCGATCCGGGCTCTCCCGGCGCAATATCAATGACAACTCTGGCATACTGTCCCCGCCCACCGGTCTGACGCTTGAAGGTCACATCTGCCGTTGCCCGTCTGGTTACGGTTTCACGATATGAGACACGGGGCTTGCCAACACTGCACCCGACCTTAAACTCTCGCTTCATCCGGTCAACAAGGATTTCCAGGTGAAGTTCACCCATGCCGGAGATGATGGTCTGTCCCGTCTGGTCATCGACATGCACCCGGAAGGTTGGATCCTCCTCTGCCAGGCGCTGGAGCGCATTTGACATTTTGTCCTGATCCACCTGGGTTTTTGGCTCAACCGCCACCTGGATGACTGGCTCAGGAAACGTGATATTCTCAAGGATTATGGGCGCATTCACATCACACAAGGTATCGCCTGTGAAAGTGCCTTTTAAGCCCAGCGTTGCCGCAATATCACCGGCATGGACTTCTTCAATATCCTCGCGGCGATCAGCGAACATTCGTAACACACGCCCAATCCGTTCACGGCTGTCTTTAGTGGTATTCACCACCATCTGCCCGGATTTCAGGACCCCTGAATACACCCGGAAATAGGCCAGCCGACCCACATAAGGATCGGTAACAATCTTAAAAACCAGTGCGCTCAGGGGTTCATCATCAAATGCATGTCGATTTTCCACCCCACCCGTTCGGGCATGAATCCCTTCAATGGGTGGGATATCCAGCGGCGATGGCAGGTAATCAACAACTGCGTCAAGAAGTGGTTGTATACCCTTGTTTTTCAACGCGGAGCCACAGAGTACCGGATGAGCCTTCCCCGCTAACGTGGCCCGCCGCAGGGCTTGCTTGACCTCGTCAACAGAGATTTCCTCTTCGGATAGGTATTTTTCAACCAGTTCATCATCGGTTTCCACGATACGTTCGAAAATGATGTTCCGGGCTTCAATTGCCCAACCCATCTGGTCATCCGGGATCTCCTGGTAAATCGGCATAGCACCTAATTCATCATCCCAGGTAATCGCCTTCATCTCAATCAGGTCAATGACGCCCTTGAACTCACTTTCCTGCCCCCATGGAATCTGTATGGCAATGGGGTTCGCACCCAATCTGCGGCGGATCATCCCTACAACGCGGACAAAATCGGCGCCAATTCGATCCAGCTTGTTGACAAAACAAATCCGCGGCACATTGTACCTGTTTGCCTGCCGCCACACTGTCTCAGATTGAGGCTCAACCCCGGCCACGCCATCAAATACCACGATGCCGCCATCAAGAACCCGCAGACTGCGCTGAACCTCGGCAGTGAAATCGATGTGTCCGGGAGTATCGATCACATTGATTTGGTGACTATGCCATTCCGCAGTGATCGCTGCAGACGTAATGGTGATCCCACGCTCGCGCTCCTGCTCCATCCAGTCGGTTGTCGTGGTGCCATCATGCACCTCGCCGATACGATGGATCATCCCGGTATAATAGAGTATTCGCTCAGTTGTTGTCGTTTTACCGGCATCAATGTGAGCAATAATCCCTATATTCCTGATGTATTCACGCGCTTTAAGCTCACTCATGACATCACTCTGGTCTTATTCCTCAGGTGTTTACCACCGATAGTGGGCAAACGTCCGGTTGGCTTCGGCCATTCGGTGCGTATCGTCTTTCTTCTTTATCGTTGCACCCTGCCCATTGGCAGCATCCATCAACTCATTAGCCAGCTTCTCGGCCATCCCACGTCCAGCACGCGCCCTGGCTGATTGCAGCAGCCAACGCATACCCAGCGTCATGCGGCGATAAGAACTGACCTCAACCGGAACCTGATAGGTTGACCCCCCAACGCGGCGTGGCTTTACCTCAACCATTGGCATCGCATTATTGAGCGCCTGCTTAAAAATATCGAGCGGGTTACGGCTGGTTCGCTGCTCAATAATATCCAATGCATCATACATCAGGCGCTGCGCGGTGCTCTTTTTCCCATTTTTCATCACCCGGTTGATAAACATCGCCAGCTGCACATCGTTGTACTTGGGATCCGGATCTACCTTGCGTTTGGGTGGACGGTAACGTCTTGGCATGATTTACCTTCCTGGCTACTTTGGTTTCTTTGTGCCGTATTTGCTACGACCCTGCTGCCGATCATCAACGCCTGAAGCATCCAGCGTGCCACGAACAATGTGATAACGGACACCAGGCAGGTCTTTGACACGACCTCCGCGGATAAGCACCACCGAGTGCTCCTGCAGTTGGTGACCCTCTCCCGGAATGTAGGCTGTAACCTCAATGCCATTCGAAAGGCGAACCCTGGCAATCTTACGAAGTGCGGAGTTCGGCTTTTTCGGGGTCATTGTACGAACCTGAGTACACACACCCCGCTTCTGCGGTGCACCTTTTGGCTGGCGCTCTCGACGCTGTTTATAGCTATTAAAGGTGTACTGAAGGGCTGGTGCCTTACTCTTCTTCCGCTTTACTTTGCGTCCATGTCGGACTAACTGGTTAATAGTTGGCACAATACGCCTCCCAGCGAACTGCAGCGGCACGCCGACGCTGATTATTCTCACGACTAACGGGCTATTGGCGTGCGAAACGGGCGTGTTCTAAGGCCATCGCCCGTTTCTAATCCTCGCAACCAAGAAGGCCACCGTGTGAATGATGACCTTCCCACGATTCTTGTATCCAGTTCAACAGTATTGGCTCGCAGCCACACGAGCATGCTGTCGATTTGGTGCAGCATGAGAGTCTACCGCGCCCCGAAAGTCCTGTCAAAAAACGGCCTGTCGGTTCTCCCTGCGCTTCACACGTCAACACAAGCCGGTACATCTCGATTGTTGCCATCTGTACAAGTAGTGGGTAGAATCGCCCCAGTTGCGGGCATGGTGTAACGGTAACACATCAGCCTTCCAAGCTGTTATTACGGGTTCGAGTCCCGTTGCCCGCTTTTGGGGCCCGTAGCTCAGCGGTTAGAGCGGCCGGCTCATAACCGGTTGGTCGCAGGTTCGAATCCTGCCGGGCCCATTGTTTCCCCCTATGATTGCTTCCCATGACCACCCCTAGAACAGGGAAACACCCCCTCTTTTCCTCGTCCTGTCAATCAGCCCGGTAAGCTGAGGCTTCCTCCTGTTTATATCCATGCCTATACTTCTGTCCGTTTGATCAATTATTCCCAGGGCTTTATCATTCTCGGGAAATGAGATAACCTCGCACTGGTAGTGTCAACAAACAACCAGAAAGCGAGGTTATCAATGACGACACAGGTGCCGACACTGGTAGAGATTCTGGCAGAGATTCGGATCCACGCCAAAAGTCAGGGAAGCGGTATCCACTGAGCGCAATGTTAACACTGGTGTGTGTGGCCGTGCTGTGTGGGTATAAAAGCATCCACGCGATAGTGGAATGGGGAGCGAATTACGGGGAGGAATGCCTGAGCAAGCTGGGGTTCAATGAGCATGGCTATCCGGCGCAGGCGAGCTGGTATCGGGTATTACGGCTGGTCGATGTCAGGGAGTTTGAGACCAGACTGCCCCATCAAAGACAACCATCCCCTGACCAAAGAAGCGATTGTGGAGTGGTTTGCTGAGGAACCTGCTCCTTACGAGCCAGCCAACCTGGTCGCGCAGTCTGTCGAAAAGGGGCACGGGCGAATTGTGACCCGCCGTATCGAGACTACGACTGCACTCAATGAGTGTCTCGATTGGCCGGGGCTTTCCCAGGCTTTCAAACTCACCCACCGGGTGGTGAATACTGCTACTGGCGAGATCGGGGAAGAGGCCTGTTTTGGCATTACCTCCCTTTCTCCTGACCGGGCTGTCCCTGACACCCTCCTGTCTTTCATCCAACAGCACTGGACGATTGAAAACCGACTCCACTGGGTCAAGGATGTCACCCTCGATGAAGACCGCTGCCAATTACGCAAAGGATACACTCATCAATTGATGGCCCTGTTCCGCAATCTCGCCCTGTCCATCCTCCGGTTCAATGAATTGGATAACGTCGCCAGTACCTTACGTACCTTTGCTGCTCAGCCAGATAAGGCTCTGGCGCTTATCACTACCCCAATTGGAGAACGATAAAGCCCTGAATTATTCCTTTTTATAATTGTGAGCGTTCCGGGATTGGTCTACAATGACTGAAAATCAGGCAGACTGTATTCATTAACCAGCAGCCAAGAGCAGAAGAGGATGCTACCATGTCCGAATCGATATACCGTGCGCTGGACCCAGATGTTGAGGTTCTCGGTGCAGCGATCATGGCTACCATCGCTGGTATGGAGAAGGATGTACTTCCCATCCTTGAGAAACACGGCATCACAAACCTGACTCCCGAAGGTTGGTATCCACAACAGGCCTGGCTGAATACTCTCTCTGACATTGATCGCTCAGGATCACTAATCGACCTGGCAAGCATTGGGATGCGGATACCTGAAAACGCCGTCTGGCCGGAACACACCATGACAATTACCGAAGGCCTGGCAAGTATAGATGTCGCGTATCATATGAACCATCGTAATGGGGAAATTGGCGAATACCGCCCGCTGCAAAGTGGCCCTAATGAGATGAAGATCATCTGTACCAACCCTTACCCAAGTGATTTTGATTACGGGATCATCTACGCAACCGCACAAAAATTCCTGCCGGCGGGCATGTCTTTCAAAGTGATCCGGGATGCATCGCCTTCCCGCATGAAAGGAGATGACTGCTGCATATATACCGTCACATGGTGGTAAAAAGGCGAAAACCAATAACTCAGCTATGGGAATAACCTTTCACGGACAGGGACAGACCATTCAGGCAGCTATCCATGATCGCGGCGTTAAAAAACATCAGGCAAACGTTATCAGGGCAGTTGATAGCGATCATTATTCTCGTTGTCCTGGGGACGACAGTTGCCACCGGGGCGCCAGCTTACTGGCTGGCCCACAAACAGATGCGGCGGCAGGCATGGGATCAGCTAACAAACGGTGCGCAGGTAACCCAAACGCTACTTGCCAGTGAGCAAAGTCGCCTTTCAGACCTGGTTGCGCTTACCAGCCAGCGCCCGACTCTCCAGCAGCTAATTGTTGAATACGACCCTGATGACCTGGACGAATACCTCAACATGCTTAGAGTCAGCGTCGCCCTCGATCTGCTGGCGGTGTATGATTCATCCGGGATACTGCTGGTTTCAAATCCTCCTGTGCCAATCCTTAGCGATTTATTACCTGTCACAGACTCACACTATGCGGTTCTGACTGGCGATGAAGCCGGACTGGCTATGCTGGCAACTAGGCCAGTCACGGGCGCAAATACAGGCCATATCATCGGTTATGTCACTGCTGGACACTGGCTGGATGCCGATTTTGTCCAGAACCTGGCAGCAGAAACCGGTCTGGAACAGAGTATTATTCTGGGTGGACGCCGATCAGCAACCAGCATAGAAAACCTGGACGACCCGGTTCAGTCCGATTTGCTCCAGAGAGTCGAGCGTAGCGGAACGGTGGAAACTGCGCCGCTCACAGCAGGCGCTTCACGTTACTACACAGCTCTGTTCCCGTTAGATCCCCCCGGTGTGTCCTCTGCGCTCGTGGAGGTAGCGTTGCCCATTGACGCCATCATCGCTGCGGAAACCCAGGTAGCTCTGTCACTGATCCTCAGTACACTGCTGATTGCATTGATCGGTTCACTGGTCGGTGCCCTGTTCGCCCAGCGGCTCACAATTCCGCTGGATCAACTCACCACTGCAGCACAGACGATCAGTGGCGGAGATTTCTCTTCCGCTGTGCCGGTCGCTGAAAGACCGGTGGAAATCGCCACGCTGGGCGCAGCGCTGGAACAAAGCCGGATCAACACCCATCAGGCGCTGACTGACCTGTCCCATTCAAAAGAATGGTCAGACATGTTGATCCAGTCTGTCATTGAAGGGATCATGACGATCGATCGTTCGGGACATATCCAATTCTTCAGCCAGGGCGCAGAACGGATCTCCGGCTGGAAGCAGGACGAGGTAATTGCCTACCAGGTAGATGATATCTTCCATCTGGCTGAGGATGATATGCCCTTCAGCCAGCAGATTCCCCGGCCTGGCGAGCACAAAAGGCTTTCTGTAATACTGGCTGAAGGGCGCATTGCCACCCTAGCGCTCACAGGCGCAGCACTGGCCCTAACAGGAGCGGGTGAGGCCAGCACGATACTGGTTTTCCGAGATATCAGCGAAGAGGACGCTGTTCATCGCCTGCTGGGTAGTTTTCTGGGCAGTATTGCCCATGAGTTCAAAACCCCGCTCTCTGCCCTGGCCGCCTCGATCGAACTACTCCAAGATCAGACGCCTGACCTGAGCGCAGCAGAGTTGAACGATTTGTTGACATCCCTGCATCTGGGTATCGTGGGCCTCCAGACGCTTGTTGACAATCTGTTGGAAAGTGCGAATATTGAAGCCCGGCGATTCCAGGTATCTCCGCGCGCCTGCCATCTGGAACAGATAGTCGCAGAAGCCGCCAGTCTGTTGAATCCGCTGTTCATCAAACATGAGCAGCGCCTAGTGATTGATCTCCCCCCCGACCTGCCCATTGTTTTTGCTGACTGCCGGAGAACCCTGCAGGTGCTGGTCAACCTGCTCTCAAATGCAATCAAATACAGCCCAAACAACACCGATATCACTATCAGCACCGTACAAATGGACAAATATCTCCGTGTGATGGTTGCCGACCGTGGGCCGGGGATATCTTTGATTGAGCGCCCCGACATCTTCCGCCGTTTTGTCCGGCATGGTGTATCGAGTGATAATAACAGGAAGGGCGGGGCCGGGCTGGGCCTTTCGGTTGTCAAAGCAATTGCCGAAGCGCAGGGGGGGCATGTAGGTGTAGATGGCCAGATTGGCGGTGGCTCTGTATTCTGGTTTACGTTACCACTGGCGGGAACATGAAAGCATTAGTAGTTGATGATGACCGGGTATTGGCAGATGTTATTGCATTCACACTGCGGCGAGAGGGCTTTGAGGTAATCCTTGCCCACGATGGTGAAACTGCCTGGCGACAGTGGCAGGCAGGCGAACCAAATATCGTCGTGCTGGACGTCAATCTCCCGGGAATCGATGGATTTGAAGTCTGCCGGCGCATTCGCGAACAATCCGATACACCGATTATCCTGCTGACGGTGCGTGGCGAGGAGAATGACGTGGTTTACGGTCTTGACGTGGGCGCCGATGACTATGTGACCAAGCCTTTCAGCCCGCGCCAGCTTGTCGCGCGGGCACGGGCTGTGCTTCGCCGTGTCAGCCAGACCGCCCCACAGGATGCCATGCAGCGAGCTGGCGGACTGTCCTATGATGCAAACAGGCGAGAACTGTCAACCGATGATGGCAAGACACATCATCTGTCTCCGCTTGAGGGACGCCTGATTGGTTACCTGATGCTGAACCCTAACCAGATCCTCACCATTGACACGCTCATCGATCATGTGTGGGGTCCTGACGGCGGTGATCGAGATATGCTGCGGCAGTTAATTCACCGCCTGCGCAGCAAAATCGAGCCGGACCCTGCAGAACCAACCTATATCGAAACCATATCTGGTACGGGGTATGGGCTAAACATCCCCTCTGAATCAGATTGATCCGCCGGTATCAGGCACCCTCAAAATAACCCGCAGCTCACCCGCTTACGGGTTTGTTTTTTGTCACACAACTGTCACGGCCCTGTCACGATGGCTGTCATCCTCTTCACTTAGCATGAAAGCAAGAGACGAGGAAACAGACGCCGCACAAACCACACGTCTTCCTTCAAGCTAAAAGAAGTGCAGCGGATTATGCAGAGAGTAAGGTAAGTGGCATAGGAAAAAGATATGGCTACACAGGCAATACACCCAATCCCCATCGAATGGGAACATATCGCGCCTCCTCAAATTGCCCGCCGGGTTGAGAAGGCCGGGATTGCCAAGGCTAACCTCAATATCTGGACCATGTTCCTGCTGGCCATCCTGGCAGGGGCATTTATCGCCCTGGGCGCTGAGTTCTCCACACTGACTATCACGGGAGTCAACATTGGCTACGGGTTGACCAAACTGCTGGGCGGGGTGGTATTCAGCCTTGGTCTGGTCCTGGTAGTAGTCGCGGGCGCCGAATTGTTCACGGGCAACAACCTCTTGACCATTGCCTGGATCAACGGGTCTGCCAGTCTCGGCAAGGTCCTGCGCAACTGGACCGTCGTTTTCATCGGGAATCTGGTTGGCTCACTATCAATGGCCGGGTTCATGTTCCTGACCCACCAGTGGGCGGCTGCTGATTACGCAGTAGGCGCCACAGCGATCCGCATTGCAGCCGACAAGGCTACCCTGCCATTCTCAACTGCACTGGTGCGCGGCATCCTGTGTAATGCCCTGGTATGCCTGGCTGTCTGGCTGTGCTTTGGAGCACGGTCAGTTGCCGACAAAATCGCCGCAATAGTTTTTCCCATCTCAGCCTTTGTCGCATCCGGGTTCGAGCACAGCGTTGCCAATATGTATTTCATCCCCTACGGGCTTCTTTTGGGTACACAGCCTGAAGTAGTGGCCGCCGCCAACTTGAGCACGAATCAGCTTGACCATTTGACTATGGGCGGCTTTATATCCAACCTTATCCCCGTCACAATCGGGAACCTGATTGGTGGGGCTGTTCTGGTTGGCGGTGTTTACTGGTTTGTTTATCTACGTAACGCTCCGAAGAGCAGCAGCGCGTCCACCGAGGCGGTGCAGGTAGCTGCTGTAACCCGGTCCTTAGCTTTAACGGAGGGTAAAATAATGACAACCAACACGTTTGAACCACAGCAGCTGCCGCTTTTCGGCTATGTGATTGCCAGCGGAGACGCTTACTACACCGAGATGGGGCAGCGCATGATCTACCTTGAGGATGAAGCTCATGGCGGTTACCACATCTCTGCTGAAATGCCCGGCAAGGGAAAAGCAACTGCCGTCGATCTCAGCCAGGTGCTGCTGGAATACGCTATGACCTGCCACACAAGCAGCAGCGCCCAGCAGGCCGAATCCATGATGCGGGCATTTGGTAAGCGCCTGGGCGAGAAAATCGCCGATCACTTTACGCACTCCCTGTCGGCAGAAACCCCCAGTTACCGTGCTGTCTGCGCGCTGGAATGCGTCCTGCAGTCGCTGAATGCCCCTTACACGGTCGAGGAAATTACCAACGGCGTGCAGTGTCACCTGGCTGTTTCCTCTCTGGAGAAAGCTGCCGAGCAGTCGGGAATGTGGGCAGAAATCGAGATGGCCCAGCTTGGCCTGGAATCGTTATGTGATACCCTGAGCGAGCTTCTCGGCTGTGTGATGCATATCGATCTGCCGCCCATCAACATAGATCTTTATCACATGTTGTCAAGCGGAATGAGCCACCCCGGAGATAAGTAGAGCTGGGGCCTGCAATAGTTTTGCGGGACGGCTGGGATAACCATCGTCCCAAAGCAGATATATCGTTTTGGCGGCAATACCAGTGGGAGCAGAGTTGCTTCTCCCCTCAGCGCATCTCTGCCCCTGGGCCCCTGGTAATTGCCGCCAAGTTATGTACCTAGATTTGGCCCAAAATAAGCGACAAATCATCGTGGGCCAAAAGCGATGAGAATGCATCAGCAAAGGGTTGGGCCCAGGGATGGCGTGCATTGAATACAAGGAGCAGATGTCCCTGAGCATC
>JAFGNO010000164.1 GCA_016926985.1 Anaerolineae bacterium | reverse complement strand
TCCGCCCTCGATAATTCTACTCTAATTTCGAGAGGGGAGTTGTCTCATCTATCTTGGCATAGAAGGTACACTGTACAGATTATCTATTTAGCTTCCAGCACCGATGTCATGGCCGCCAGCAGCATGGGTTCAGGAACCGATCCTTCGACAAATTCAATCTCGTTGATCACCGTACGCGGGACGCCCATAACCGAGTATTTCATGGAGAGGTGGGGGAATTCGGTGGCTTCCACCATGTCGGCGCGGACCCTGTCACTGGCAATTGCCATCGCGTGGGCCAGGATGACGGCTGCAGGACAATATGGACAGGTTGGGGTGACAAACACCTGAAGATGCAGGTCATCCTCCAGCGCTTCCAAAAACTCATGGGTTTCCTGTGAGAGTGTGCTGTGAGCCGGTCCACCTGCCACTGCTTTTATATCATGCAAGATAGAACTGAATTCATATCCGGATGGGATCCCATAATACCGGACACCATAATCCGCGTTGTTTTCGCCCAGCAACGCAATCGCGGGGATTTTGTCTATCTGGAAAGACTCTGCGATACCGGCATCCTGGACATAATCATAGGTTCTGACAGTGATTTGGTCAGATAGCTCGGCGATTTCCTCGGCAATCTGCCGAGTCTCACGGCAGTACTGGCATTCATATTCCTGGGTAAAAACCACAAGTGTCACCGGGCCTTCCAAATCTGCCAGAAGTGCCTGAATATCCTTGCGAGCCTTGTCGTCCAATAAAGCCATAACTGTGTGCCTCCAAACATCATTAATTTCTCTATACTTGGATGCACCAGCCAGTGATTGGTTTCAGCCAGGTCCGACGATCCCCTTGCTATCTGAGCAGCATCGCAGCCAGCAGGGCATAGACATGCGCGGCGCTGTATATATCTGTAAGGCGCACCTGGTCATCGACAGTGTGTGCATGTTTCGGATTGCCCGGCCCAAAACCCACCGTTGGTATACCCGCTTCTGCACTGCTGTAGACCCCATCCGTAGAGAAAGGCCAGTGTCCAATTCTGGGCGATGCGCCTAAAACTTTCTGAACCACCTGGCTGAGGGTTTTCACCAGTGGATGCTTTTCATCCAGCGCCCAGGCATTAAAGGCTTCATAGGTCTGCAGTTCGTAGCCATTGTAAGAGTCTTCTCTGTACTCAACAATCTCAATGGAGGCAACAACGCCCTCGCGTTCAATAACACCCTCTATCTGGGATTGGGCCCGCCGGGGTGTCTCTCCAAGAGTCAGGCGCCGGTCAACATAAAGCGTACAGGAGTCCGGGATGGCATTGTAGCTAGGCGCCTGGCTTTCAATACGGGTAACCGCAATAGTTCCGGGGCCCAGAAACGGATCGCTTGGAAGCTCGTCGGCCAGCAGGTCGATCCCAAAAATGAGCCGGGAAGCGCCGGTAATGGCATTCACCCCCAGTTCCGGGCTAGAAGCATGTGAAGATTTTCCCTGTACCTTCACCTTGAACAGCACCCGTCCCCGGTGACCGCGCATAATCGCCATATCGCTGGGTTCGCCGAGCAGCACCAGGTCAGGAATCAACCCGGTGTGCTGCACCAGCGCCTTCAAAGCACAGCCTTCACAGGGTTCTTCCTGCACCACAAAGGCCAGCAAAAGGGTCCCCTGAAGCGGGACATTGGTCGAAACCAGCTTTCCGGCAGCATAGACCATGGCGGCAACGGCACCCTTCATATCGCAGGCCCCCAACCCGTACAAAACATCATCCTCAATCTGGGCATCATAGGGTGGATGCGCCCAGGGCGCCTCGGTATGAGTGACCGTATCCATATGCGCATCGTAGAGCAGGGTTGGCCCACTGCCATTCCCCAACCTAGCAATCACATTGCCCACCGGGTCCCTGAAGGTCTGGATGCCCAGTTTCTGCAACTCCGCTTCAACGAGGGAAGCAACCTCGGTTTCCTGTGTGGGATGGCTGGGGGTCCGGATGAGTGTTTGAAGGAATCGAGTCACCGCCGCTTTCTCAGTATCAGTCAATGCAAGGCTGGCAGATATATCAACAGGCTCAGTTGGGATCAAATGCATCAGTAGGCTCCGTCACCAAACAAAACATGGGGAATGGTTTGCAGCAATATCCGGATATCGAGCTCCAGCGACCAGTTTTCGATGTAAAAAATGTCCAGCAGGCACATTTCAGCAAAGGGCACGTCGCTTCTTCCACTGACCTGCCACAAACCGGTAATCCCGGGGGTGGCGCTCAACCGCTTCTGCTGCCAGGGTTCATACTGTTCAACTTCATCGGGTGTATTTGGGCGAGGGCCCACCCAGCTCATCTCGCCGCGCAGCACATTGATCAACTGTGGAAGCTCATCGATGCTGGCCCGCCGCAGCACCCGGCCCACCCGCGTAACACGCGGGTCATCGGGTATTTTGAGCAAAGTATTCCCTTCAAACAGATTAAGATGTGCGACCTCGTTTTTCATGTTTTCCGCACCAACGATCATGGTGCGAAACTTATAAACCTCAATGGGCTGGCCATTTTTCCCAATGCGCTGCTGTTTGAAGAGGATCGGCCCACGCGAATCAAGTTTGATGGCAATCCCCACCACAAAAAACAGGAAAACGGCAAAAGGAAGCACCAGAATACTGAAGACCAGGTCGAGAATACGCTTCGCCAGCATGGCGCTTCGTGACATCAACGCCTCTCCCGGCGAGATCAGCGGGATACCGTTCAGGCTTTCCAGGTCGATGTTCTGCATACTGCGCTGGAACACATCCGGGACAATACGGAGGCGAGCCTCTTTGAATTCACAGGTTTCGATTAGCTGCACAATCCGCCGCTGATACATCCAGGGAAGGGTGATAATAACCTCACCGGCCCCGGTCTGATCAAGGGCTTTGGCAAGTTCATCAAGCGTTCCCAGGCTTTTAATTCGCCCAAGCCCTTTGACTTTCGACGGATCGTCGTCCAGATACCCGACCACTTTATACCCCAACAGGGGATCCGCCAGGATTGTGCGCATAACTGCACGCCCCACTTCCCCGGCGCCTACGACAATCACAGGTTCTACGCCATGTCCCCGGCGGCGGCGGATGCTCAGGATCAGGAAGCTGAGAATCCGGACCAGCCCAACAAAACCAAAAATCAATACGCCAGCCAGCACCAGCATACCACGTGAGTACACCAATGGCTGTGTGAAGAATGTCAGGGCCATGATAAGCACGATACTGGTTGTCGTGGCATTGAAAATCTGGTAAAGCTGGCTGATGGGTTTGGGCAGGCGATTCCTTTCATATAACCCATCGATGCGAAACATGATCAGGCACAGAATGGTTAGCAGCCCGGCATAGGGGATATAAGGTGTAAAAGGTGCCCAATACTGCGGATCCACCGGGTAGGGAAAATCAAGCTGGTAACGCACGACATACGATACCCAGAACGCCAGGTTAATCAACAACGTGTCGAGGATGACAATCACAATCTGTGATTTACGGTAAGTAGTCTGTTGTTTGCTCATCATCAATTATGTGCTGCCCGTTAATGCCCGGTGATAGCATTCTATAGTTTGCCGTGCTGTTCGTTCCCAGGTAAATGCTGCGGCCCAGCTTTTCCCCCGCTGAGCCTGCTCATCACGAGCCGACTTGCTGTCAATATAATGGGCAAGGCGGTCTACCCACACAGAAACATCATCCGGCGGCAGTAATATACTTCCCGGGCTGGCAGCTTCGGGGAGAGCGGCAGTGTCAGAAACCAGGATAGGAGTCCCACAGGCCTGCGCTTCAATGACCGGCATGCCAAATCCTTCATAGAATGAAGGATAAGTAAAAATATCAGCTGCATTGTACCACAGTGGCAGCAGATTGCCCGGCACGAATCCAGGCAGAATGACATCCTGCGTCAGATCAAGCTCTTCAATCAACGAAAACAACGATTCTGTCTGCCATCCCCTCCCGCCGGCCAGCACCAGTTTCACAGCCCGCCGCTGTGGAAGCCGAGCAAACGCCTTTACCAGGGTTTCAAGGTTCTTGCGAGGCTCAAGCGTGCCAAGGTACAGGATAAAGCGATCTGGCAAATTGTGCTGCCTGCGAAACTGGTCTACCTCTTGGGCTGGCAGGGGGCGAAAATCCGGGCTGACCCCATGAAGGGTCACGTCAATCTGGTCTTCAGGTATCTGCAGGAGTGTATGTATCTCGCTCTTGACACTCTGCGATACAGCGATGATCCGTGTTGCTCGGCGCGCAGACAGGCGGGTCATATTGGTCAGGTAGAGTCGACGGCCTGCCGGAAGCTGCTCAGGATAGCGCAAAAAGCTCAGGTCGTGTACCGTGACCACTCGCCTGCCATGCCAGGCCAGCGGGAGGGAAAAAGCCAGACCATGAAACAGGTCGGGTTTATCATGCCTGAGGGCAAAAGGCGCGATAAACTGCTCCCAGACAATCCGCACCAGCGGGTTTTGGGTAGGCAGCGCAGATCGGTGGACAGACAAACGACTATCAGGTGGGGTGTTTCCCGGCCCAGCGTAGACGGTGAAGCAAAACCCATCTTCTGCATGGGGAAGATGGGCCAGCAAGTTATACTGGTAACCATGAATCCCCGCACTCCGATAGGATGCCCCGCCGGACAGCAGGTGGGCATTCAGGCCGATATGTATGAAAAGGGATTGTTGAACCATAGCCGGTTATTATATCAGGGGCTGGATCGGTATACTTGATGGTTTCCCAACGGGATAGATGGTTTTTCTTCACCTGATAGCAGAGGTGTTTCATGGAACTGGCTGATCTGTTAGAACAGCTTCGGCATGACCGCGCATTTCAAGCTAACACGGTCGCCTGGGAACATATCCCAGCACACCCGGCTCGATATGCTGGGTTCCCCGCGCGGATGGATCCACGGTTGGTACGGCTGGTGCGCGAACTGGGCCTGGCTCCGCTGTATACCCATCAGGCTCAGGCTATATCAGCCCTGCTGGATCACGAAAACGTGGCGCTGGTCACTGGCACCGCATCGGGAAAATCGCTGGCGTATTTCCTGCCGACCCTGCAATTTGCGTTAAGCGATCCGGCAGCAACCGCGTTGTATCTGTTTCCCACCAAAGCGCTGGCCCAGGATCAGGCAGCGGCATTCGGCGCGCTTTTAGATGCATTTGACCATCCTGCAAGCATCACGCACCGCATCTATGATGGGGATACGCCTTCCGGGCAGCGGACATCCATCCGTCGGGACAGTCAGGTGATTATCTCAAACCCCGATATGCTCCATATGAGCATCCTACCCTACCATGCGCGCTGGGCCCGGCTCTTTCAGAACCTGCGCCTGGTAGTGATTGATGAGCTGCATACTTACCGGGGTATCTTTGGCAGCCACATGGCCAATGTGCTGAGGCGGATGAAACGGATCTGCGCGTTCCATGGGAGCAACCCAGTGTTTATCTGTACCAGTGCGACTACCGCCAACCCGCAGGACCATGCCTCCAGGCTTTTGGAAATGCCGGTAACCCTTATCGACCAGGATGGATCGCCAAAGGGTGAAAAGCATATCATTCTCTATAACCCACCATTTGTAGATGAAAAGCTGGGCATACGGCGGAGCTATATGCTTGAGTCGCGCCAGATCGCAGCACGATTTCTGGCTGCACATACACAGACAATTGTGTTCGCCCGGTCACGCCTGGCAACCGAGGTGCTGCTTGGTTACCTGCGCGACGAAGTCCAATTGAACGGCGGCGATCCGGCAACAATCCGGGGATACCGGGGCGGTTACCTGCCGCTGGAACGCCGGGAAATCGAACAGGGGCTGCGCAATGGCGCCGTCCAGGGTGTGGTTGCCACCAATGCGCTGGAACTTGGCATCGATATTGGCGCGCTTGGCGCGTCCATATTGGCAGGATATCCGGGCACCATCGCCAGCACATGGCAGCAGTTTGGACGTGCTGGACGGCGTGCGGATGTATCCATGGGGCTGCTGGTCGCTTCAGGCGGCCCGCTTGACCAGTTTATTGCACGGAACCCGGCTTATATCTTTGAAAGCTCACCGGAACATACGCTGATCAACCCGGACAACCTGGCAATCCTGGTCAACCATCTGCGTTGTGCCGCCTATGAACTGCCCTTCCGGCGAGGCGAGGCATTCGGTACGTTTGAAGAAGCGGATGTAATCCTGGATATGCTCGCCGAATCGGGCGAACTTCACTATGACAACAACCTGTATACTTGGGTCGATGACAGTTATCCAGCGGCTGAAATCAGCCTCCGCACCAGCACCCAGGACGTGGTGATCATCCAGGAGCACACCGGGGAAGAAGCCAATGTGATTGGCGAAGTAGACCGTGAAAGTGCACCCATCCTGGTCTATGAAGGTGCAGTCTACATGCACGAGGGAGAGCAGTATCTCATCGACACGCTGGACTGGGAACATGGGCTGGCAGTGGCCCGCCGGTCAGAAGTGGACTATTACACCAGCGCCACTTCGGGAACCAGCATCCGGGTTGAGGACGAGCACGAATCGCGCATTGAAGGCGACTGCGTGACCGCTTTCGGCAGAGTTGTGGTTACAACCCAGGCTACGGGCTATCGCATCATCAGGCGCTATACACATGAAACACTGGGCTTTGGGCGAATCAGTTTACCACCACAGTCGTTTGAGACAACCGCTTACTGGTTTTATCTGACTCCCGATCTGGTATCTCAGCTTGAGCAGGCGGGCCTCCTGATGAAGCCCAACAACTACGGGCCAGACTGGCCGCAGCAGCGCGAGGCCGCCCGCGCGCGGGATGGTTATCGCTGCACGCGCTGCACGGCGCCGGAGCAAACCCATCGACAGCATGATGTCCACCATATCCGACCCTTCCGCGAGTTTGGCTATGTGCCCGGCGAAAACGATAACTATCTTGAGGCAAATCAACTGGATAACCTGACCACCTTATGTGCTGCCTGTCACCGGGAGGTCGAATCCACCCGGCGGCAGCGGTCAGCCCTTGCGGGGTTGGCCAACATCATACGCAACCTGTCAGCCCTGCTCTTAATGTGCACACCCGGTGACATTGGCGTGGTGGCCGATGCCCAGGATACAACGACCCATCTGCCAACCATAACCGTCTATGATCATGCCGTAGGCGGACTGGGCTTAAGCGCCCGCCTGTTTGACCTGCATAACCACCTGATGGAGCGCGCACTTGACCTGGTCCGGGGCTGTCCCTGTCCTGCAGGCTGTCCCGCCTGCATTGGCCCGGTGGGGGAGATTGAAAGCGAGACAAAAGCGCTGACCATACAGCTCCTTGAAGTTGTCATACAGGCAAGCCGCCGCCAGGAGATATGAGATGTATTACCCCCTGAGCGCGGACTTACAGATAATGCTATAATCGCAATAGCGTCCAAACCGGGGGAGAAACAGCCTTGTTTGACCAGATACTCGACCTTGTTGGGCAGCCGCCGGGCAGCCTTGTTTATCACTTCATTATCCTCTTTGCGATTGAAGCCGCCTTTGCCATTGCAATCGGTCAATGGCTGCGGGAGCGAGATACCAGCACCTTCCGCCTGGCGATTGCCATCTTTATTGTGTTCGGCGGACGGGTCATTGTGCTGATTGCTTCACTGGCGGCCTGGCAGGGATATCTTCCCCGCAATGTGCTCCTCCCTCCCGTGGAGCGGGCAGTTGACACCATCACCATTATGGCCATTGGCTGGGCCTTCGTGACCATGGACGACCCGGAGTTCCTGGGACGCAATTTTGCGGCGGACGTTATTGGCGGCACAGCACTTGGATTTGCCGCCATCAGTTTTGCGGGCACATACTATTTCTGGAGTTTTGGGACATCCAGCGAGACCTTATTCAATGGTCTCTGGATTGATGTGGTCTGGGCAGTCGCGCAAATTGTCATTTCGCTGGCTTCCCTGATCTGGATGCTGGCTCGTATTCGGTATGTCTATGATCCGGTGATCAAGGGTATTGTGCTTGTCCTTCTTGCCGCTGCTGCCGCTTTCCACCTCATTTCTCCGGTTCTTGGTGATGTAGCTGCTGCAATGCGCGTTGGGCAGATTATTGTGATTCCTATGCTTGCTGCCATCACTTACCGTCATGTAGTGGAGCAACTGCTGCACTGGGATGAATTTGAGCCCAGTCGCCCATCAGCAGGGGCCCTTCCTGCAGCACCAACCATGCAGGAAGCAACAGAGAGCAAGGAAGCCCCTGCTCCTCCCCCGGAGACGCTGCAGGACACGGTCAAAGCCGATCAGGCTGAGCCACCTAAACCAGCCGAAATATCTGCCTCGCCCCAGCTTCTCGAAGTAGTAGAGGCAGTTGGGAGTATGTTAGGCACGCTTGAGCCGGAAGAACTGGTAAATGAAGCCCCCAAGGCTGTGGCAATTGCACTCCGTGCGGATATCTGCGTGCTGGCAATTGTAGACGAGGACGTTCAGCAGGCAGCCATCCTGGGCGGTTATGACAATATCTCGCAGTCGGCTCTTCGCCGGGATGTCCTGGAGCTGTCCAGCCACCCCGCCATTGTCAATGCGCTGGGGCGGCTCCGTCAGATGCGTCTCACCACTCAGCGAAACGGGCGGGAACTGCGCGACCTTTACGCCCGGTTGGGTATAACACATGAAGGGCCGGCTTATATCCAGCCTATGGTTAGCGGAGAAGAACGGGTCGGCGTCCTGATTGCAGCTTCCCCTTATTCGCAGCGTTCTCTTAGCAATGAGGAACGCAACCTCCTTGATCGGCTGGCTCCATTGGTTACGGCAGTCCTGATCAATGCTGAAAACTATAAGTCGCTGCAGGAACAGGCAGAGGTAACCAGTGCAGAGGAAGCCACCCGGAATGTCCAGTTGTCTGACAGCCTGACTGCTAAGATATCCGAGCTTAATGCTGCCGAACGGCAGATAGAAGAGATGAAGAGCTATATCCGGGACATCCACCGTCAGCTTGAAGAAGTGCCCCATCAGCAGGAGTTGGCCCAGACCCGGATCCACGAACTGGAGGACGAGACAGAGCGGCTGCGCCGCAAGGCCGAAGAAGTCGAGACACTTAAAGCGGAGATTGCCGAACTGCGCCAACGACCCGATCCGTCAGCCATTGAGCAGACACTGCTCCAGAAGCAGCTTGAAGAAGCACGCTTTAACGCCCAGACCGAGATTGCCTCGCTGCGAGCGCGGCTTGCCCAGGCCTCCATCACCCAGCAGGAAGTCAGTTTTCTCCAGGAACAGCTTGCTATAAAGGCGCGTGAAGTTATCCAGCTGCAAACCAGGCTGATTGAGGCTGAGGCAGTGGGTAATGCGCTCCGTGAGCAGGTGGGGAGCAGCCCCGGCACCATGCAACAGCTTGAAGTCCTCAATACCCGGGTAGCAGAACAGGCGACGGAAATCGTCTCGCTCCAGGTTCAGCTGGCTGAAGCTCGGGCCGCTTCTGCGCTAAGCGCGGATGACGTTCGTGCCCAGGAAGCCATGGACCAGATGGATCGGGATGCGATGGCCCAGTTGGAGGCTCAACTCGCAGAACGCGCTGCGTTAGTCGATGAGCTTTCACGCCAGCTTTCTGACAAAAGCCGGGCGATTGAGGCTCTACGCGAGCATATGGCAGAAGTCAACGCATCCTTAAGGGCCCTTGAAAAGCAGCTTGATCACAAGACAGAGGAAGTTGCTGCTCTACAGCAAAGCCTGGGCCAGACGCGCGTTGAAGCACAGGAACGCATTGCTGCGCTTGAAGCCGAGCTGGCTGGAGACACCGGCACCGCAGAGATAGATGCTGCACACGTCAAGATGCTGGAAGCTGAACTGGCTGAGAAAGCTTCTGTCGTTGAAATGCTGGAAGAACAGCTTGAAAACACGCGGCTGTCGATGTCCAGCCTTGAGGATCAACTTGCGACTACCCAGCAGGCTGTGGGTGAGGCGATCTCTGGGGCGCACCAGGTGGATGTCCAGGACGAGGTAATCGCCTCAATTGCACAGGAACTGCGCACGCCGATGAGCTCAATTATGGGCTACACCGAGCTTCTGCTCCGCGAGTCGGTAGGCATCCTGGGACCGCTCCAGCGCAAGTTCCTGCAGCGGGTTAAAGCCAACACCGAGCGGCTTGGCGCTTTGCTGGATGACCTGATCCGTTTCACCACAATGGACCTCGATTCCATCAGCCTGGTTCCGGAAACCATTGATATATTTTTTGCGCTGGAGGAAGTCATCACAGACGTTTCCAGCCAGTTTGGCGAAAAAGGGCTGACCCTTCATCTCACTGTGCCGGACAGACTCCCGGCAATAACAGCAGACCGCGAGGCATTTATTGATATTGTGCACCACCTGCTGCTCAATGCGGCGCTGGCGTCACCTGTTCATGGGGATGTGGAGTTAATCGCCCATGCCACGCGAACCAATCTCACCTCAGATGGGGATGGTACAGAACCTGTTAATTGTCTGGCTATCCATGTGATTGACAGCGGCGCAGGCATAGCCCCCGATGATTTTGAGCGCGTTTTTATGCGTAAATACCGGGCAGATAACCCGCTGATTGAAGGCCTGGGTGATACTGGTGTAGGGCTGTCGCTTGCCAAGGCACTGGTTGAGGCACATGGTGGGTGCATCTGGCTTGACAGAGATCAGGAGACCGGTACAACCTTCCGCGTGCTGCTGCCGGTCGAATCGCCTGTCCTGCAAGCGGGAGAAGCAGGATGAAACCAACGCCGGTCCAGCAGGCGGTTGCGGGGCTAGCCGTCTTGCTGGTTATCATTGTCACGCTGGTTGGCGGGGCGCTGCTGGCATTTGGGGATAATCTCTCAGAACGCACTAACGGAGACCGTCTGGCTACCGTTACGCCGTTTCAGGATGCATCAGAACAGTTTTTCACTGCGGCGCCTTCCCCAACCTATACCGACACGCCCTCTCCGTCTGAGACCCCTACAGCCACGGACACTCTGGTTCTGCCAACTGCCACAGCCACTCCAAGCCCGACCACACTGGCCGCCGCGCCTGGTTGTCAGATTGCTGATGGCTGGGTTCCATACGTGGTGCAGCCGGGTGAGACGCTGTTTATTATCGGGTTGCGATATGGGAGAACCGTAGACGCCATGCAGCGGGGAGGATGTCTGGACAGCACCTACCTGCGCGCCGGTCAAACAATCTACGTACCACCTGTTACGCCACAGGTAACAGAAACGCCGACACCCCAGCCGTCAGCGACAAACACAGAGGGGGTCCCGGCTGAACCTTCTGCAACCCCTACCATTACTCTGACACCAACGATTACCCTGACCATCACGCCCCAGCCAACTGCCACAGTTACCGGTGGGGACGGTGCCTGCACCAATCCCAGTTCTCTCATTTCAAGCCCGATTGTGGGCAGCCACTTGAGCGGTGTTGTGCAGATTTCCGGAACAGCAACCCACCAGGCATTTGATTACTACCGACTTGAGATTCGCCGGGAGGGATATTCTGCTCATGGCGAGTTTACACCGTTCCACACCGGGGCAGTCCCCGTTGTTGCCAGTGTACTTGGCGAACTGGACACAACAAGCTATGAAAATGGGGAATACTGGATCCGGGTGATTGTTTTTGACACTGAGGGGAATTTCATCGAACCCTGTTCGATCCTCTACAGTATCAACAACTGATCGGGGTACCGGGGCAGGTCATTCGACAAGCAAGCTCCTTCATTCAGCCTGAAGCAGGATGGATGTCCAGCACGTTGATCTGTATACTGCGCCTGCCATTCCACTCGTTGATCTCAAGGTGATAAGCAACGTCGACAATATCGGGCAGGTTGTCGAGAAAATCTCCCCAGCGAAATGCGATGGCATCCAGTTCGCCTTCACCGTCAAACAGGCGTAATTTGAGGTGCTTGCCCTCAGCGCCAACCTGTGCACGGGAGGTTATCCTCATATTCCGGGTCATGAATACAGGCTGCGGGTTGGCTTCACCGGTAGGCTCCAGAGCGGACAGGCTGTCAATCAGATCCATGGTAGCTTCAGACAAGGCAAGTTCATGGTCGATGCCCAGTTCAGGGATAAGCTCTTTACCGGTCAGTTCGCTCTCGGCAATTTCAAGCAGGCGCTCCTCCAGGGGTTTAATATGCCTGTTTTTAACCGTAAACCCGGCGGCTGCCGCGTGACCGCCAAACCGGTCAAGCAGATCTTCACACTGCTCCAGGGCCCGCGTGATATGGAATTCGGGTATGCTGCGGCACGACCCGTGGCTCTCCTCTTCTCCCCGCTGGACAACCACGGAGGGGCGGTAGTGCTTTTCGGTAAGCCGACTGGCCACCAGCCCAACAATTCCCTGCTCAAACTGCTCATTCACGGCAAATAACAGGGGCATATTGACCACTTCGCCAAACTGTCCTTCAGCCAGCTCCTGCATGGCAGCGGTTTTTTCCTGTCTCTCCGTATTGATGCGGTCAAGATCGGCAGCCAGGGAAGCCGCCAGGGCCGGGTCTTCTACCGTCAGCAGATCGTAAGCCAGCATTGCGGACTGCAACCGGCCTGCGGCATTAATCCGCGGCCCAATCTGGAAGCCAATGGTTGTGGCATTGACACTGCCAGAAGCGACACCAGCCTCTTTGTAAAGGGCCAGCAGGCCGGGACGCCGAGGGACATTCAATGATTTCAACCCTTCACGAACCAGCGCCCGGTTCTCACCAACCAGCGGGGCAATATCAGCCACCGTACCAATAGCAACCAGGTCAAGCCAGTCTTCCGGACGCCAGTCAGAGCCCTTCCGGTAGCCGCGCCGCTGGGCTTCCATGAATAATCCCTGGGCCAGTTTGTAGGCAATCCCGACACCGGCCAACATCTTGTCCGGGTAGGGACAGCCAGCTTGTTTAGGGTTCAAAACGGCCAGGGCAGGGGGCACCTCTCGTCCCACGCTGTGGTGATCAGTAACGATCATATCCAGGCCATAACTGATACCATCCTCCACTTCCTGAACAGAGCGAATCCCACAGTCCACCGTGACAACCACCCGCACACCCGCTTCAGCGAGGGTTTTCAGCGCCGGGCTGTTCAGCCCGTAGCCTTCGTCCACCCGATCCGGGATATATGCCTTCACATCCGCGCCAAGGGCAGATAATACTTCGGTGAGTAAGGCCGTGGCAGTCACACCATCGCAGTCAAAGTCACCATACACCGCAATCTTTTCGCCACGACGGATGGCCATGCGCAGGCGGTAGACTGCCTCAACCATCCCCTTCATGCAGAATGGGTTATCATCCTGATCGTAGTATCCCAGAAAGGAAAGTGCATCGTCTGGTACAATGTATCCCCGGTTATGCAGAATTTGAGCAAGCACCGGGCTGATATTCAGGGTTTTTAGTCGATCAATGTAAGATTCCGGGGCCTGTTCCGAAAGCTGCCAGCGTTTTTGTCGGGGTATGGACACTGCACTATCTCCAGTACTGATTTTCGAGTGCCATCCTAACATACAAAATATATAGCGTCAACGCACCGAGAAATGCTCATCCGTTGCCACTTCATGTAAATAAGAGTATAGTCTGGCAACGATCCTGTATCTCTCTATGGAGGAGAAATTGAAAAACAAACTATTACTCATCACCATCCTTTTGCTGGTGCTTTCGCTGGTGGTTGTGGGCTGCGGCGGCAAGGAAACTGAGGAGCCTACAGAGGAGCCAACCGAGGAACCTACTGAGGAACCTACTGAGGAACCCACCGAAGAGCCAACCGAAGAACCGGTTGTTGACGACTATGATGATGGCTATGAGACTACCCAGGAGCAGGCGATTGCCGCTGGCCAAACGGAGCAGGGTGAGCTGGAAGAATATGCTGCTCATAACTGGCTGCTGAGCGCCAGTTCCGGCGACGCCTACACCATCACCGTCACGCCGCTGGGCGAGAACCTTGACCTGAAACTCACCATCTATGACCCGAATGGTGATATCGTGATCGACCTGGATGATGGCTGGTCGGGCGAACCGGAAGTTGCCTCGCTGACTGCTGATACCTCCGGGCAGTATGTAATCCGGGTGCGCGAGTGGTTCTATGAGCCCGGCGAGTACACCATTGTGGTGACCGAAGGCGCAGAACCAGACGTGCCTGTTGGCGGTGCAATGCTTGACTGGACTCTCGAACCCAATTTTGGGGATGTTGAGCTGGAAACTGGCTTCATTCCCGATCCACACGAAGTTACCGATCTTCTATCGGGCGGGGATGTCTGGGCTGGAGACTCAGTAGATGGCTGCTCAGGCTATGTCACTGCGCAGCCCGACCTGAATTTCTACTGGACCGGCGAGGGTTTCCTCCGCATCTTCTTTGTCCCGGCTGACGGGTCCTCCGATTCTACCCTGATCATCAATGATGCCTATGCCGAGTGGCACTGTAACGACGATGCCTACGGGTGGAACCCGGCCATCGATTTCGATGATGCGCCCAGCGGCTGGTATGCTATCTGGATCGGCAGTTGGAGCCCTGAGGAGTTCATCGAAGGCACCCTGTATTTCACCGAGATGGATATCACGCCGGATGACGTAAGCAACTAGATCCCTGGCTTTGCGCCTGCTGATTTAGCATTGAGGCCTCCTTCAAGGGGGCCTCTTTTCGTATAATCATGCTTTTATAGGCGTGGTTGGTTCTCCTGTTTCAGGGAGTGATCTGCCGCACCTCAACGTAATCGACCTGTATGGTGCGATTCAACCCATCCGAGCCACGGTCGAACAGCACCGGGAGTGCGACATCCCAGGGTAAGTGTTCGGTCTGTGTGGTGATTACCTCGTCGTCCATGATGCAGCGAAGCTCATCAGCAGACAGCTCCACACGGTAGACATGCCAGTCAAATGGAGCAGCGACAAAATGCTCGATCACTGCCGGGAAGGGGTTGTATCCATCCTCGCGGATAACGCAAGCCATCTGTGTTTCAGCCTGCAGACTGAAATGAGCCAGCCCATTGCCGGAATTCCCGATAAACCCCCAGGAGGCTGTGCCGCCGCCAGATTGTTCGATCAACACGCGCGCCTCGAAAACCCAGGTTGAGTCGCCAGTCACTTCAAACCCTGTTGAGACAACACTGGTTGTCGTTCCAGCAAGGGTGCCGCTGTAAAGGGTCAGGCGTCCATTGCCAACCTGGGCATTGCCATTGCCGGTTGTTCCAGTATACCACTTGGTGTAGTCCGTGTAAGTCCCAGAAAAATCATCTCGGAGCACCACGGAAGAGACTGGTTCAGGGGTGCTGGTTGCGGTTGGCGTATGTGTTTGAGTTGGTGTTGCTGTAGGGGTGGGGGAATTGGTAGGCTTATCGTCCTGCGGGGGTGGTGTTGTTGGCGTGGCTGTTGCCGTATTTGTCGGGCTGGGTGTTACAGAGGGCGCCGGTGTATCGGTATCCATCTCTGCGACCTCGGGATTGTCCTCTGGACCAGCCGATCCGGTGAGATTATCTGGAAGGAGCCCGCCTGCCGAAAGACCGATGATACCGGCAGCTACAATCGCAAGCGCACCTACCGCGTATATCCATCCGCGTGGGCGGTGCCGCAGTCTGTGGGTTTCTGGATAAGCGTATCTGGCAGCCAGCGGCTCCTCGATATCGATGGTTTCTTCCGCTTCAGCGACGTGAACTGGCTGCATGGCGGGGATTGTGCTTTTGTCGGAATAATATCCGCCGCTGGCCTGTGTCGAAGCATCCGGTTCCACACTGCCATAGGAAAGCGCCAGCTCAAGGTCGCGCGCCAGGTCAGAGGCTTTCTGATAGCGCAGCAAGGGTTCTTTGGACATTGCGCGCTCAATCACCGTCTGAGTGCTTTCCGGGAGGTCGGGGCGCAGCTCTGTGATATTGGGTATAGGCTGGGTGATGTGAGCAACTGCCACAGCAAAAGGATCATCAGACTCGAAAGGTGCGCGAGATGTCAGCATCTCAAATATGGCAACGCCCAGGGCATAAATATCCACAAGATGGGTCACTTCACCCCGTGTCAGTTCCGGGGCCATAAACGCTGGCGTGCCAACAATGCCGCTGCCTGTAATGCTTGAGGTTTCGTTGAGCACCCGTGCAATGCCAAAATCGGCGAGATATGGCTGCCGGGTGACATCCAGCAAGACGTTTGATGGTTTGAAGTCCCGGTGGATGACCTGCTGGCTGTGAGCATAATCCAGCGCTTCGGCGATGCGATGGGTGAATTGGACGACTTCATGGAGCGGGATGTTAGCCGGGTGGTCTTTGATATAGTCAGCCAGCGTACCACCGCGTACATACTCCATCACAATATAAGGCTGACCTTCATGATCGCCGTAGTCATACACGCGCAGGATATGGGGATGCTGGAGGCTGGCGATAACCTGTACTTCGCGGGTAAATCGCTCAATAAAGGTCCGGTCAGCCGTGTGCTGCACCGGCAGCACCTTAATGGCTACCTCGCGCCCAATAGAGGTCTGGATTGCCCGGTAGACAATCGCCATGCCACCGCGCCCAATTTCCTCCACGATCGCGTATTTACCGATTGTATAGCCTTCATGCTGTGCCATGGCGGCTCCTGATAAGGCAGCTGTGTTTGGTCGATTTGACCAGCCGCTATTTTAATATTATAGCGTTTTTCACCCTGAACGTGGTTTTTACAGGTAAATACGATACGCCCTTGTATGATCTGTCGCCAGTTGGGAGAAAAAGGGGGCACATGCTCCTGTGCCCCCTGCGATCCTACGATTCAGCTTCTGGTGCCTTGGCTGGCATGGTTCTCCGGCGGCGTCGCAGCCACCCACGAAACAGCAGGATGAGGACTAAGAGGATGATGATATAGGGTCCCAGGAAAATCCCTACCCAGGTGACCATCTGGGCTAAACCACGCAGTAGGCTAATCTGCGTGGCAACTGCGGAATCGATTGTCGGGCCTAAAGACCATTTCGGCTCAGGAGTGGGTGTGGGTGTTGGGGTTGGGGCCGGTGGTTCTACGTAATGCCGCAGGTCGATGGTGATGGTCGAATAGGCGGAGCGGCCTTCCAGGTAGCTTATCCTGCCCATCACCTGCTCAATTTCTGCCTCAATCTGAGCCAGCTCGGCATTGACTGTCAGGGCTTCTTCAACGGTCTGGGCCTGATCCAGAAAGGTGCGGATGCGATCGCGGGTTGCCTCAAGGTTTCGCAGGCGCGATTCCAGATCGACATATTCTTCGGTCACATCCTCGCCGGAAGATGACTCAGACGCCACACGAACAGCCATATCGCGCAGACGCTGCAGGGCTGTTTCGTACTGTTCCGCCCGCACCCCGATGGTGATGGTCGCCGCCTTGTATTCACCTGCATACCAGACCTGGCTGCTCAACAGGTAGCCGCCGTTGTCGGTGGCAATCTGTGTGACCTGGTTGATGGCCAGGTCGACATCGCCAACATGCAGTTCCATCCAGGCCGTCTTGATGATCATGCGGTCCTGCTGGCTGCCGTATGAGATATCCGTATCGGTGTAGCCATCTGCATCACCGGCGTCGCTCGCCCCGGTCCGTGGCTCTTCGTACTCAGCCGATGGCGGGGCGAGGGCATCCTCCTGGGGGACGATCCCCACATTTGTGCGCTGGTCCGCCCCGGTTTCGGCGGCAGCAGCGGCGCAGCCTGCCAGTACCAGCGGGATTACCAGTAACCCGGCTGCCAGCGCAATCATACCTGGTTTCTTTTTGGTATTCATCTCCTGTCCTCCTCACATGACATGTAAAGCCTGCTTGTCTGTTATTGCAAAGACGCTCCTGGGCCGTATGGGGTTCCGCAGATGACATCAACTGCCCTGTGCAGTATCATCCTCGCGGGCTTGAGCGAGGATAGCGTCGATTGCTTCCTGAGGGGAGATACGAGCTGGCTGCGGGGTCAATTTGTGCGCCACCAGGTAGCCGCCCACAGTAAAACCCAGGGTGAGCAGCGATGGCAGGCAGAATGTGACGAAGATCGCACCAGTTGATGGTGCCTCAGGGATGCTGCCCGGAGGATCGGAATTGTCGGTTTGATTGGCTGTATCCAGTCCAACGGTTGGCAATCCGGACGAATGGACCGAGGACAGGAAGATCATTCCTCCGACCAGGAAACCCAGTATCAAACCGATCAGTGGAAACACCACAAACTGCCATTTGATGATCCTTGTTTCTGGCACGTGACAGCTCCTGTTCACCACGTCACAGCGGTGTTGATGTGGAACACCAATGAAAGTGCACCAGAGTATATTGCCTGTCCTGGAGCCGGGCAAGCACGGTCTTGAATGATTGCCAGGGTTTAGCATTTTGTGGGTTATCAAGATAGAATTGCAGCGTGTTATCCCATTCAGCCAACAAGCAGGTGCCTCCATGCCCATCGCCAGCACAGTCCACCTTGGTTCAGATGTACGGATATTTCACCCCGACCTGGTAAACCTATACGGGTGCACAATTGGCGCAGAAACCAAAATCGGCGCGTTTGTGGAGATCCAGAGCGGCGCCGTCGTTGGCGCTCGATGCAAGGTTTCCTCGCATGCGTTTATCTGCGAAGGCGTCACGATTGAGGACGAGGTTTTTATTGGTCACGGGGTGATGTTCACCAACGATATTTACCCGCGGGCGACCAACGATGATGGCGCGCTTCAGACCGGCGATGACTGGGAGCTCATCCCTACGCTGGTCAGGTTCCGGGCTTCAATTGGCTCTAATGCGACCATCCTTGCGGGGGTGGTCATCGGTCAGAATGCACTGGTAGGGGCCGGGTCCGTTGTGACCAAGGACGTGCCGGATTATGCAATTGTGGCAGGCGTCCCGGCCCGGGTAATTGGCGATACACGCCACCCGCGCTGATGGCTATCCTTTCGATGTTGACATGAATTTTTCCTCTGGATTGTAATATGCCAAAAGCTCATAAATTGCCTCTGCGACGAAATGGTGCAAATTCGAAGGTAATCCTTCTTTACGCTATCCGGATTAGCTGGATAGCCGGGTTTATACTTCTGTTAGCCCCGGTGAGCGAGATACTTGTCCACCG
>JAFGNO010000163.1 GCA_016926985.1 Anaerolineae bacterium | reverse complement strand
TTATTCAAATTAGATGCATGACGATATGATCGAGTTGCACCTGCTAAAGGAAATTAAGGACTATGGATCAACCACATGGCGGTTTGAACCGCCAATCCGCCGGACAATCTCGCCTTTATCCCGATAGTCTAGAGAGTATAAACCTGGAATGGTTAATCAAATTGATAAATCCGCAGCCAGACTGGCGAACCCTGGACATTGCGACCATCTGCGGCGATGCGTCAACAAAATATGCTACCGGTACTGTTAAGACGATTCTTACTGCTGATAACGGGCCTGACAGGCTGCAGAGATGCTGGAGTCATCACCAGGAAAAAGAAACCCAAAGCACCCCATGCGTGCTTCAAGACACCCAATACATCCCTTTCCCAACCGCTTATTTTAACCTGATCACCTGCTATATGGCTGCCCATCGCTTTGACAACATCCCGGCGTTTGTCGTGGAGGCATACCGGGTACTGCAGCCCGGTGGATTCTTCGTGGTAGCCGCTACAATAGTGGATGGTGAACCGGCTGTTGCTGAGTACATCAATACCATTGAACGCTATCGGGACACAGCTCATGTCTGGTGCTACTCTGTGCTGGATTGGCAGTCATTCCTGTCCGGGGCCGGATTTACCATCATCCACACAGGGACACGCCACCGCCGGATCAACCTGGACGAATGGACAGGCGTGACGCCGCTCACAGAGGAAGCCAGACTCCGGCTGCAAGCATTGTTCTTCTGCGCCCCAAATAATGTAGCAACTCTTCTTCAACCAATCCAGGCTGGAGCCTGTACGTTTTTTACGCTAACGGAAGGAATGTTTGTGGCAGGAAAGAAGGGCCACAAGATACAGGAGTAAAGCAATACCCGGTGATTACTAACTGTCTAACTGGGCATTCACAGCCTCTCTCAATTTGCCGGGGGTTGCCGGAGAGATAGACTGCCCGTTCACCTTCAGCGCTGGCGGTCTATCACATTCATCCAGGCATTCAGACTCCACCACGATAACCCGACCCTTGTGATCAATGCGCAGCCGTCGCAATTCTTCTTTAATATCCGCAGCGCAGTCTTTACACAATGCACAATCAGCACAGACCGTGATAAGAATCCGCTCGACCATCGTCACTCCTCTAATCAGAACAGCACAGAAGCTCAAAAAACATTGTGACACATACTGTTGCCCGTTACAATCCAAATAGCATTGTAGATTGAAGTGGGTGTTCAATGGAATTTAATGATATGCGCCGCTGGGGCTGGCTCCTCGATACGCTGGTCGAGTTTGGAGATTTAGAACGCCAATTAGCCTGGCAGAACCATCAGCCCGGGGAATTTATCCCCGAGACCCTGCTGGATCGCTGGGATACGCTGTTTTTGGGTGGAACAGGACTGCTTGAGATCGGGATTCCCCCAACCCTTATCGCCACACTGGGCGGATTTGATAATCACCTGCGCGAACAGGTCTTCAACATCCCTGACAGCACCGGCCTGGCCAATTTCATCAGCAACGACCCGTCCTGGCAATCTGCCCGCGCTTATGCGAACGTTACATTAGCACGAATCGTCAGCCTGACAGAACCTATTCTAATTGAAATTGACCTGAATTGACCCAACCAGAATCGAACTAACAGAAAATCTAAGGCACAGACATGACCAATACAGACCGGCCAGGTACCTATCATATCCGCACCTGGGGCTGCCAGATGAACGAAGCCGACTCCCAGCGGCTTGCCAGTTCACTGGAGCGCCGTGGCCTGACCTATTCTGAGGACGCCGACAGCGCGGATATAATCATTCTAAATACCTGCGTGGTCCGGCAAAGCGCAGAAAACCGCGTATATGGGCGGCTGGGCCAACTCAAGGTACTAAAGGAACAGAAACCGTCCAAAATAATCGGTGTGATGGGCTGCCTGGTGGGCCTTCGTGATCCACTGCCCTTACAGAAAAAATACCCGTTTATCGATGTCTTTATCCCTCCCAGCGATCCCGCTCCGCTGATCGATTTTCTCCACCATCTTGGGTTAGAACAGGATTCCCGGAGGGAGGAAACGCAGCGCTTGGCCAAGCGCTATGCGCTTCAGGATGGTGACCTGATCATCCCGGCCCATGAACGGGGAACCCTGGTAAGCGCTCACGTGCCCGTAGTATACGGCTGTTCTCATGCCTGCTCATTCTGCATTATCCCTTACCGGCGCGGGGTAGAACACAGCCGCCCGCTGGATGACATCCAGGCTGAAGTGCGCGCACTGGCAAACCAGGGAGTTCGGGAAGTCACGCTCCTGGGCCAGATCGTCGACCGTTACGGGATGGACATCCCGGATGGACCCGACCTGTCGGATCTGCTCACAGCCATTCATGACACCTCTGGCATCATGCGCATCCGGTTCCTGACGTCACACCCAAACTGGATAACTGACAAACTGCTCGACACAGTCGGATCACTTCCTAAAGTTATGCCGCATATTGAGGTGCCATTACAGGCTGGTGATGACAGTGTGCTTCAGAGAATGAAGCGCGGCTACACACAGCAGGAATATCGATCGCTTGTCTATCGTATCCGGAGCAGGATTCCTGAAGTCGCCATTCACACCGATATTATTGTTGGCTTCCCCGGTGAAACAGCGGCACAGTATGATCAAACCGTCCGCACGCTGGCCGAACTCAAACTGGATAAAGCACACCTGGCCATGTACAGTCCACGCCCCGGCACATTATCGGCACGCTCCATGCCTGACGATGTCCCCCTATCTGAGAAAAAACAGCGGCTCCATAACCTGGACGATCTCCAGAGACAGATTGTGAGCGAGATAAACAGGAAATTCCTTGGCCAGACAGTAGAAGTACTTGTTGAGGATAAACACCAGGAGAAATGGCGGGGGCGAACCCCTCAGAATAAACTGGTCTTTTTTGAAGATCCGGAGAATTGGAGAGGGAAATTAGCCAGGGTAGAAATCACCCGGACCGGCCCCTACAGCATGCAGGGACGCATTAACGATCTGGAGATGATAAATATACGAAACCCGGTATCGTCCGCATGAGGCGCCAATGACCACCATTATATTTGTCCGTCATGCTCTAAATGACTGGGTGAGCACCGGGAGGCTGGCCGGCTGGACACCCGATATCCACCTCAATGCTGAGGGACAGCGACAGGCTGAGAATCTGGGCAGGCGAATGGCAACCAGCAAACTGGCGGCCATCTATTCCAGTCCATTGGAACGGGCCATTGAAACCGCCAGCGCAATTGCCCGGCATCACCCAGCCCTGTCTGTGCAGGTTGAAAAACGCATCGGGGAGGTTGATTTTGGCGACTGGACAGGCAAGCGGCTGTGCAAGCTACGCCGTAAACCACTGTGGCAGGTTGTCCAGAATCAACCAAGCATTGCCCACTTCCCCGGAGGAGAGGGCATCCGGGAAATGCAGTCCAGGGTAATTGCTTCTCTGGAAACCTATGCCCGGCAATTTCCGGATGGGTCTATCGTCATCATATCCCATGCTGATGTGATAAAGGTCGCTGTGGCCCATTTTGCAGGAATACCTCTTGACCTCTATCAGCGGATCGTCATTGCCCCGGCCTCAATTAGCACCATCCAGATCGGCAAATCGGGTGTACACCTGCTGGGAATCAATGACACAGCACACTATACATTGGAAGGCATGAACCACAGCAAATAGTAATGACAACCTGGATGGGAAACTCATGACACCCTATATTCACCTGACGAATGTCGATCTCATCACTATTGGCACAATTGGCCCACCCGGAAAGCGTGTCTTTTATCTGCAAGGCAAGCAGGCCGACAAGTTGGTGACACTCATCATCGAAAAGTTCCAGGCCATGGCGATTGCCGAAAACATCGACCTGATTTTGCGGCAGATTGCAGAGGACTACGACAGGGATACGCCTGGGCCAGACCTGTCCACCCTTGACCTGGATATGATTGAGCCTATCCAACCGCTGTTTCGCGCTGGACAAATAGGCCTGGGCTATAACGACCAGGAAGACCTGCTCACATTGGTTATCGCAGAGATGCTCCCCGAAGAGGGCACTGAAGAGGCACGCATTGTCCAATTTTCAGCCCAAAGGCCTCTTATGGCTGCCTTAGCTGAGCATACTGAGATTGTCGCTGCTGCTGGCCGCCCTATCTGTGGCAACTGTGGACAGCCAATCGACCCTGATGGCCATTTCTGCCCGGACAGCAATGGGCACCGCAAGCCTGTTTCCTGGGCCTGAGTTACATCAAGAAGAGTTGGCCTTGTGATAATTGAGCAGCCAGAGATGGCGTTTGAAGAAATCCTTGAACTGCTTAAGTCAGGGGACCTGGACGACCCGATTGGCCTGATCCCCTGGGGCTCCAACCACACCTTTCTCGTGAAGATCGCTGATAAGACCAGATCTGGCTATGCCATTTACAAACCAAGGGCAGGAGAACGTCCCCTGTGGGACTTCCAGGATGGCACCCTGTGCCAGCGCGAAACTGCCGCTTTTGAAGTGTCCGAGGCTATAGGCTGGCGGCAGGTACCACCCACTGTATTGCGGGCCGGTAAACTGGGCATAGGGAGCCTGCAGTGGTTTATCCCTCACAATCCGGAATTCACGTACTTCACGCTGCAAGGCCAGTTTATCGACCAGTTTCAACAGGTTGCCCTGTTTGACCTGGTACTCAATAACGCGGATAGAAAAGGCAGCCACTGCCTGTTGGGCGCTCATGGCAAAATCTGGCTGATTGACCACGGGGTGTGTTTCCACACACAGCATAAGCTACGAACAGTTATCTGGGATTTTGAGGGGCTGGCTATCCCGGAGAAACTGTGTGAAGATCTGGTACGGCTGGATAAGGCATTAGCAGAGGAATCACTGCTGTCCCGACTTGAATCGATGTTGGATGCCGCTGAAATTGGTGCACTGCGCAGACGTGTGGAGCGACTGCTTGAGCAAAGGGGATTTCCCGTATCAGGCCCAGGACGCAACTACCCCTGGCCCCCTGTTTAGGTTCTACCTGCTAAACCGGGCCGTCAGCCACTACCCGAGGAGTTCCCAGTACAGCGCCTCAAGGTTGGCCCGGTGAAGCTGCAGAACGACACCGTTAAGTGCAATCCTATCCTTGCCGCAGTCCTCAATCTCAATCGTGTCAAGCGCAGAGATATCTGCGCCTGCATTCACTACCTTCTCAACACGACGGCGTACTTCGTGAAGGTAATGAATATCCTCTTTAATCCGCGATGACACCTCTCCCCGGAGGATCACCTCTCCATGCCCCTGGATGATGCTCTCAAAAGGCTCATCAAGCAGCGCAGTAAGCGTTTTTTCATACGCTTCCCAGCTTCCGTCAGCAAAGAAGGGCACCGGAGTCATGGTATCTGCTGCAAACAGGATATTTTCTTCCCGCACATGACAGGCTATCGAGTCCAGACTGTGGCCAGGAGTGTGCCATAAATCGACTGTCACGCCGCCCAGGTTCAAACTCATTCGCCCGTCCCTGAATACGACATCCGGCAGACGAATCTGGACAGCAGCCATTTCATGTGAGGTACGCTGGGCACGTTTCAGCGATTCATAGCCAGTCGCTGCTAGATGCTGACGGCAAAGATAGTGGCTGATAACAGTGGCATCCTCAAAGAAGCAGGTACCGTATGTGTGGTCGGCGTGATAGTGGGTGTTGATCACATACCGGACCGGAACTGCCTGCCGTTCTTCAACAAACCGGACAATCTGGCGCGATTCGGAGGGAAAAGGCAGCGTATCAATCACAATAGCGCCCTCCGGTGTCAGGATTGCCCCGGCCGTGACCTGGGCATACAGTTCACTGGAGAAGACAAAGATGTTTTTTGAGATTAGCTCGCGGAGCATAAAGGTAAAATTCTAGTGGGCTATGTTGCTGGCTACTGTTCATCTGAAGCGAGAATAGCATATTTCAGCACGGCTGTGCAACATAAAGCCAGTATCCAGGCACAATATTAAGTAAAAAACCTCCAGAGCTGCCTGGAGGTTTTCTTATTCATAGGTCCCGCCATGTGGTGGGGTTACAGGTCCTTGAGACCCGTTTCTCAGGTGGGTACGGTGACAAAAAACGCAGCGGTGGCTCAAGGCCGCGCATTGTTTTTTAATACCGATGAACCCTATTCCTAAACTGTTGGCTCTAGATCGGTTACCCACACACATGGCAGGTAAACCATTTTTACCATATGGACGGCACCCCTGCAACAACTCCTTTCAGGATTGTTCAGGAACGATACGCTTATTTCTCAAGATCAATCCTGATGTGAAGCTCCGACAACTGTGCAGGATCGACCTCACTGGGAGCGCCGGCCATCAGGTCCGCTGCCCGCTGCGACTTGGGAAACGCGATCACTTCCCTGATATTGGATTCTCCTGCCAGCAGCATGACCAACCGGTCAACACCTGGAGCAATGCCACCATGAGGGGGCGCCCCATATTCAAAGGCCTCAAGCATATGACCAAATCGCACCCTGGCGTCGTCAATATCAAGCCCAATCAACTCAAAGATCTTCTCCTGGATTGCTCGCTCGTGGATTCGGATGCTGCCCCCGGCAACTTCAAAGCCATTACAGACGAGGTCATACTGCTGGCACTGGGCCGATGATGGGTCGGTATCCAAAAGCGCAATGTGTTCGGGTTTTGGCGCTGTAAACATATGATGCGAGGGGTCCCACCGGGCTTCTTCCTCATTCCACATAAAAAGTGGGAAATCAACGATCCAGCAGAAAGCCAGAATGGACGGATTTGCCAACCCCAACCGGCTGCCCAATTCTGTACGCAGCGCCGACAGTGCTTCATTGACTACCGCTGGATGGTCCGCAACCATCAGGATCAGGTCGCCCTCTCCCGCCTGTGCCTGCTGCTGAATGGTTTCCAGCAGGTCACCAGCCAGGAATTTTGCGATTGGTGATTTGATCTCCCCGTTGCCCAGAATGCCAAGTGTTGCCAGCCCTTTTGCGCCAGCTTCCTTGGCAATCTCCTCTAATTCCGCGATCTGGCTCCTGCTGTAGTCCGCACATCCAGGCGCAACCAGGGCCTTCACGCGCCCGCCGGACGCAACTGTGGCAGAAAACACCCGAAACTCGCTACCTGCCACAAGGTTACTGATATCGGTCAATTCAAGGCCAAAACGCAAATCCGGACGGTCAGTACCAAATCGATCCATGGCTTCAGCATAACTCAAACGCGGGAAGGGTCTGGCAACCAGTTGTTTATCAGAAACGGTCTCGACCATACCAATAAGCAGGTCTTCAACCAGGTTCAGAATATCGTTGCGCTCAACGAAGCTCATCTCAATATCAAGCTGTGTGAATTCTGGCTGACGGTCTCCCCGCTGATCCTCGTCCCGGAAACAGCGGGCAATCTGAAAGTAACGTTCATAACCAGCCACCATCAGAAGCTGCTTGAGCTGCTGGGGACTCTGAGGAAGCGCATAGAATTTGCCCGGATGAACCCGACTTGGCACCAGATAATCCCGCGCCCCTTCCGGCGTGCTTTTGAACAGAATGGGGGTCTCGATCTCAATAAATCCACGCTCATTGAGAAAATTGCGCATATACAAAATCACATCATGACGCAGCTTCATATTTCTCTGAAGGCGGCTCCTTCTGAGATCGAGATACCGCCATTTCATCCGGGTTTCTTCGTTGGGTTCATGCTCGCTAAAGATTTCGAACGGCGGTGTTTTGGCGGGATTCAGGACGATCAGATCGGAGGCCAGCACCTCGATCTCGCCGGTTGGCATTTCAGGATTCACGGCTTCAGGGAGCCGCCTTTGAACAGTGCCCATGACCTGGACCACATATTCCCCGCGAATACTGCCAGCAATCTGGTGAACCTCCGGCGCACTGCTGGCGTCAGCCACTACCTGCACAACACCCCATCGATCACGGATATCGAGAAAAATCAGCCCACCATGCTCCCGCCTGCGGTTCACCCATCCGGCAAGTGTGACCGATTGTGTGCAATGTTCAGCACGCAGTTCTCCACAGCTGTGTGTTTTTAGCATATGCCCTCCTCTCCTCTCTGACAGCAATATAAAAACCGCCCACATAAATGCGTGGGCGGTCAATGGTACTGGCAGTTATTCAGCCATCTGATGGCCAGGCCAGACTGCGCCCGCGCAATGCGGAACTAAACCTGTCGTCATTATTGTCTGCGCTTATCAGCAACCTGGCTGTACCCATCAACAACCCCATTCTTCCGATTCACAGGTTCGTGATTTTAGCATGGCACTTCCGGGCATACCAAACTGCCCATCATCAGTTAAACGACATCTCAATGTCACCAATATCCGAGTCAATTGCATCGGCGGGAACATCAAGCCAGTTATCCTCGCAGATATAGTCCGATCCGTAGACAAAGAATGCCGAATAGACAGCACCCCTTGGCACCCCTGTAAGCTCGAAGTACCCAGCGCTGTTTGACTCGTCCATCGCCACGACCAGGCTCATATCATAGCTTGAACCGCCAAAGAATGTCTGGCAGGCGACCCCTTCCCTCAGGATACCAAAAGAACCGCCGCTGATCGGGCGCCCAGTGTTGGCGTCTATAGCACGCCCGGTGATGGTAATGCCACCAGTACCTGCTCCAGCGCTGCCCCCACCGTCATAGTTTACGGATAGGGTATAGGTATTACTCGTACTCACCCCAGAGTAGGAGATGACCGCAACCCAGTAGTCCCCAGTCCCCGCTGGAGAGTAGGCAATATATTCGTCATAGTCAGATTCGTTCTCCGAACTGCCGACAATATCCCCATTTGTATTGAGCAAATACAGGTCATAGTCATTGCCGGCGGGAATGTTATAAAGGGACACCTCAATCGGAGCAGATGTTGACGTTGTGAGCCAGTAGAAATCAACATCCTCCACCCAGGATATATACGCAGTAAGCACATCCCCAGAAAGCAACGGGCCAACCGCATCATTCATGGTGTCATTTGGCTCATACCTATCAGGGTCATCAGAAGGGGGCAGCCCACCTGCCTGATCGGTAGACGGTGCACCGGGATTGTCGTATACAATATTCATCAGGTTGACCGGTCGCAGAATCCCCAATCCACCCAGCGTAACCCCCTCGCGGACATCCGGGTTGACGGCTGTGGGCACCGCAACCAGACGGCCCAACAGATCAACCGCCGTCCCGCCGCTGTTCCCACTGGCAATTTCGGCATCGGTTTTGATGATCACGCGCTGTGAAGTCCCACCAACTGTAGCGCTCTCAAATCCACTGACCGAACCCGTTGTAAACGTGATCGTCTCACCACCCACACCGGGATAACCAAAGATATACAGTTTTTCCCCCAGGCGCAGATCATCCGAATCGCCAACCTCCAGATATGGCAACCCCGAAGGCGACAAGGCATTGCCGTTCTCATCAGCCGTGATTTGCAGTATGGCCAGATCAAGCTCTTCGTCATAGTACGTTATCTCAGCGATGTAGCTCGGCTCAGGGGCCTGATCTGCATCTGTTGTCATAAGGATGAGAAGTGTCGGCGCACCGCAGGCAACATGGCAGTTGGTCAGGATAACCCCGTTTGGTGATATAAGCGTTCCCGACCCCGTCCACATAGGTTGGAAAGACCCCCCTACTCCGCGCCCGGCCATGATCTGCACCGCAGCTTGCGCAATCTGGTCGATCTGGTCAGTTGACAACTCGGTAGACGGTGTGGCCCGATCTGGCCCGGTATTTGTCTCAGGATCAGGTGTGGTTGGGACAACATCTGGCCGAGATGTAGCCCCGGTTTCAATGGGTTTGGGATCGGGGGCTACACCGGGTGTATTGCATGCAAGTGCAGCTATGACCAGCACAATCACAACTATAGTAATTCGTTTCATTTGTGCTTCTCCTTTTGCCCATGGCCCCTGTGCTATTCAGCACCTTGAAGCTTAACCGAACGAAGCAACCGCTCATAGTGTGCAATCATCTCATCATATAAGTCTGGATCTGCCTCAAAGGTAAATGTGTAAAAACGAGTACTGCTGATAACGTAGGTCGTTACACCTCTTACCACAACAGGCCCAGCACCGGTATCAGTCACATATTCATATTCAGAACGTATCGCATCAGCCCCATCTACTACAAGCCCGGCTTCCCTGACCAGTTCATTAAAAAAGGCATTTGCCCCCTCGCTCGAGGTCACTCTCTGTGCAACAAGGAACTCCAGGTTTGCGTCCTCTACTTTCTCATCATGCACGATTATCACTGGTTTATATGCTCCAGTTTGAGCCAGGTCTTCAACGCTAAAGATACCTGTTTCGCCGCCTTGAACCGCCCAATTCGAAGGATAGCGGAACTGCGCAGATACGCTGTCGCCATCATATAAAGTGGTCGCTGCATTGGCAATTGAGCCAACGCCCAGCCCAACGATGCAGGCAAGCAGAAGACCTCCTATGAGTAGCCAGTCATATTTCACCTTTATGTCCCAGGGCATGTCCATGGAGCGAGCATGAGCAGCAAGGGAAATCGTGGTCAGATCGCCTCTTGCCCGGGCCAGGGCACGTTTGAAGACCGCAAACAGGACTGCACCCGAAATTACTGCAAGCAATACAGCCGCAAGCAGGCTATACCAGGGGTTGAATGTCAATCGGCTAGCCAGTTCTGAGCGGACAACCTGATAGATGCCATTGAGCACGACAACAATCGCCAGCCCTCGAACCATCCAGCCCAGGCGTTTCCCGTCAATCTTTACGCGCCCAATATAGTAGCCGCTGATCGCGCCAAGCACCCCATGTATCAGGACGTTATTTGCTGCCTGTATCGCACCGGCCAATGGCCTGACGCCCCCTGAATTGAGCACAAAATACAGCGACAAAACTGTCGCGAATCCGATACCAGAGGCCATTCCGTAGACAATTCCATCCGGGTGCCTGTCAAACTCATTTGTGCCAAGCACAACATAGCGTACCATAGCTACTTTCAGTACTTCCTGTATCAACGATACTGACAGGATGGTAAGCAGCAAACGCGGCAGCCAGCCAGCAAACTGGTTTAATGTTACGTCCGCAAAAAGCTCCCCAAGGGGAACTGCCACTGCGGCAGCAGCCAGCGCCCCAAACACAAAAATCCGGATGATCAGCCGCTTGGGCTCTGGTTCAGATCGGTCCTGCTGATAGAAAAAGACCATCCAGATCACAGCCGGGACCAATGTGATAAAAATTCCCAGAAAGATCAGGCCCAGTCTGTTTTCAGGCGGGGGGATCAGCGCGGCGACAATCACAAACAGCGCCAATCCTGCCAGGGTTATCAAGCTGGATATCCAAACACTACGCCTGATAGAAAGATCGTTTTCCTTCTCCATCCTTTGGCACCTCCTGGTTCTTGTTAGGACCCCATATTACCATTATGAATACAGCTAGCTTACACGATGCTGTTTACATGGTCAATATCTGCCGGAGGAACAAGGTAAAAAGCTCCTATTCCTCTTTGCCCACATTCCGCACTTACGAACTGAACAGATAGCAATTTGGGACGTGAGGTCCCAGCAAGTCCAGGATTTGAAGGCGCAAACCGGGGAGGTTGAGTACAATCCGCTGATACCCTCCTCCATCGTGTTGAATGGTGAGGATATCGATGCCTTCAAAGATCTGGAAGACCCGCCGCATGGTCATA
>JAFGNO010000162.1 GCA_016926985.1 Anaerolineae bacterium | reverse complement strand
CCGTTTTGAGTGGATTGGTTGGCGGCGTTTCCTGTCCAACCGCCTCCATGCTATACTGCTTTCATGGACAACAGGGAAAGCGGGCGAGCAGACACAATAACTCACACCGGTGAAAATAACCGGAGAACGCTGCCGCTGCTTGACACGCTTCTCCCTCTTGCCCCGGTCATTTTTCAGTTGGCCTGGGCTTTTGAACCAGTTTTTTCGCTGGTTGGGCTGTCGGATCATGTCCAATCCCTGACTGCCCGGCTGGAATCACCAGACAGCGAATAGGCCGGAACCGTCTTGTCCGTTAAGGGTATGAGAGTGACAGCAATATGCCAGAGTTGATTCAAGATTTCGCCGGACTGTTCATTATTATCCTGGGCGTGCTGCTCTTTTTCGTTTTCACAATCCTTGCCCGGCGTGGATTCCGGCCCACTCTGCGCCCCCTATCCGGCTATGATACCATGCATATGCAGGTTGGGCAGGCAATTGAAAGCGGAGGCAGGGTGCACCTGTCGCTGGGGCCGAATAACATCATCGACGAAAAGACCGGCGTCACACTGGCGGCGATGTCCATTCTGGATATTGTGGCGGAGGAATCGATCATCGGGGACCTATCACCGGTTGCCACCACCTCTGATGCCACTGCACTCCCGGTTATTGGCGACACGATCCGGCGGACTTATAAGCGAAAAGATGTCCTTGACAAATACGATACCAAGGCCGCGCGCCTGGTTGCTTTTGACCCCTATGCCCTTGCCGGGAGTGCTATGAGTATCATTGCCGATGATGACGTGCGGGCCAATGTCTTGGTCGGGTCTTTCGGGCCCGAGGTGGCACTGATGGCTGAAGCCGGGCTGCGCAACCAGATTCCTCAGACGATTGGCAGCGACCAAGTTGACTGCCAGGCCGCTGCTTACAGCATGGCCGATCATATCCTGATCGGTGAAGAATTGTTTGTCGCCGGAGCGTACCTGCGCCAGACCCCCTCAGATATAGGCAGCCTGGCAACGCAGGACGTGCTGCGCTGGATTATTGTGGGGCTCATTGCTTTTAATGTGGTATTGCAGACAATGGGTCTGCTATCGTAAACAGGAAATCTTATGAAGTATGTCTTACCGGCTGCAGTAGCCATCGGGATTGGCCTGGTTGTCCTGGCCAGCTATCTGGTGCCCAACCCGCTCCTGTTCTCCATCCGGCTTGCGCTGACCGACTGGGCAGCGATCCTGGCTGCCCTGGCTGTATTGATCGGGATATTTAACCTTCTTCTGGTCAACAGCCGCCGCATTCAGTCGGGCGGTAAAGGGTGGGTTTATAACCTGGTTACCATTTTGGCGCTGTTTTTCACGCTGGCGATTGGCGTTTACGAAAGCTTCGGGCAGAGTTCATCAGCACTCTATCGCAGCGATACCATCACAATGGCCCTTTACCGGGGCGTGATAGTCGCTGCTCTGGCAACGCTTACTGGCCTGATTGCCATTTTCCTGATTATCTCTGCTGCCAGGCTGCCCAGGTCCAAACCCGGTATCTGGGCCGCGCTCTTCCTTGGCGCAGCCCTCGTGGCGCTGGTAGGCTGGCTGCCTTTTCAGTTTGCTGCTCCCCTCAACAGCTTCAGGCAGTGGGTGCTGACTGTCCCGGCAACTGCCGGGGCGCGCGGCATCATTATTGGAGTCGCACTTGGCACGCTGGTGATTGGTATTCGCGTTCTGACTGGAGTCGAACGCCCTTATAAAGATTGATGTTTGTCAGGTAAAACCATGATGGTCAACCAGACTGGTGATTCGGATAAAGTTCTGTGTGGGGTATGCGGCAAGCCAAATCCGGCAAATGCGGTGGTTTGCGAACACTGCGGATCTCGTCTTGGCCTTGAGCGGGATGGAGAGCTGTTTGGGGGCCCCCTGGATCCCCTGGATGCATTGCGCTCAGAGGCAGGAGGAGTGGAAAGCAGCAAATCACCAACCGGCAGGCTGACAGAGCCAGAACCCGATTTCGTTTTTGGCGACCATGAGGGGCGTCCGACCCCTATTCGCGCTGAGCAAACCTCGCCTCCACGCGACCCTTCTCTGGCTTCATCCTCAACAGGTATTCCGGGTTGGATACGGCACTCTGGCCCCCCGTCACCCGGAGAGGAGGGGGAACCACCCTCCTGGCTGAAACATGCTGGCCCGGTTGTCAGTGAGCCGCCAGGAGAGATTCCTGATTGGTTGAGCCATGTGGCGCTGCCGTCTACACCATCAAGCGGGCCGATTACCACACCGGCGCTACCCCATGAGGAACCCTCGTTTGAAGAGGCATTAGACTGGCTGTCCGGCGGCCCGGGAAGCGTGGAAGAACTCCCTGCCGCCGAATCCCCCGCCTGGCTGCTGGAAGATATGCCAGATGAGGATCTGGCTATCGAAAGCACCGAAGGTCTACCTGAGTCTCTAGAACCCCTCTTGTCTCCCGAATGGCTTGACAACGCGGACGAAGAGCTTTCGCTGGATATTTTTGGTGACTTAGAGGAAGAACCATCAGGGGAAGATTTCGCTCCCGACTGGTTACTTGAACCGGAGCCTCTGGCAGAGGAAAAACCGCTTACCCGACCAGAAGAACCCGAATTGGTACCCGAGATAACCCCGGACTGGCTGGTAGAGATGGCGGGGGAAGCCCCCGGAACAGAACTGCCTGACATCAGCGGAGAAGAGGGCGAGACAGATGAAGAGCCACTTCCTGAACCGCCCGATGTTCTCCCCGCCGAGCCAGCACCAGCCCACGAACCGTCTGAAATCGAACTGGCGGAAGAACTCCCGGAACAGGGTCTTGCTGAAAGTGAGCCAATTGGTCTGGAAGAGCCCCTCCTGGAGGAAACCATCGATTGGATGGATGAACTCGACAGCCTGGATACAGGGGAAGGATACCGGGCAGAGGAAGATGTGCCCCCATCCGACCCACTGCGCGCTTTTGAGATCGAAGCAGAACCCGAATCCGGGCAGCTTCTGGAGCTATCTCTGGATGAGCAAACGGAGCAAGCAGCCCCCCCCTCCCTTGCGGAGGAAGTGCTGGAAGAGCCTGGGCCGTTGGAGGAAGGGCTGCCCATTGAGGAACCAGAGCCAGAACCCGTGGAAGAAGCTGTTGAGGTTGAGGAAGGGGTTCCTGACTGGCTCAAAGAGATTGACCTAGTCGGTGAGGAGGAGAGAGAAGAGGGCGCTACGGCAGAGATGGCGACTGAGAGCTCTCAGCCCGTTTCACCGCTTATCAAAAGTGGTATGCCTGATTGGCTGCTTTCCGGCGAGGAGGCAGAGGATCAGGAAGCTCGTCAGGAAATCGAACAAGCAGAGGCAGAAAAGCCGTCTGATTGGCTGGACATCCTTGCCCCGGGTGAGGAAGAAGCACTTGGCATGCCACCTATCGCCGACACGGGAGAAGAGCCCCTGATCCCTGATTGGATGAAGGAGCTAACAGACGAAGAAGAACCCTTCCCCGATCTGGATTTCCCCGAACTGGAAACACCGATGGCTGCGGCTGACGAGAAGGCCCCCGCTGACAATATGGATTGGGCCGCCGCACTTGATTGGGTAATGGCGGAAGCGCCTGCCGCCCCGGCGGTGGCAGGAGAAGACCTTCTTGGTCTTTCTGGCGATCTGTTTTCGCTTGGCGAAGAAGAACCAATCACTGCTGAAGAGCCAGCCCCGGAGGAGATGCCAGAGTGGTTCCATAAACTTCAGGAGCAAGAAGAGGAATCGGTATCTGTTGAGGGTCCGCCTTCGCCTGTCGACCAGATCGATTCCCTGCGTTATTCAGCCATTCTCGGCGCAAAACCGGAAGAGGGAGAACCTGCGCTTGAGACATATGGCGCGCTAAAAGATGTTGCAGACGTCATCCAGCCCGAACTGATTTTCGAAGGTAGTTCGCTGGTGGTCGCTGAACCTCGCGACGAATTGCTGCTCACTGAAACGCATGCCGAGCAGATTCTGCTGGTTGAAAAATACCTTCACGCCGATCGTGCAGAAGCCCCGCTGACCCGCGCCGGGCGCCGGGTGCCGGTTCTGCGCTGGGTAGTTGCCCTGTTGATCCTGGCGGCGCTGCTTATCTCAGCGGTAATGGATTACCGGCCCTTTTCCTCAGCATCAGCCCCCTCTGCCGCGACCGCTGCTTATGATGCCCTTGAGGAATTAGCCGGGGACACGACAACCGTTCTGGTTGCATTTGAATTTGAGCCCGACACCGCTGCCGAAATGAACCAGATAGCACGGGCAATTCTTGAACATCTGGCGACCAGGGATAGCGTCACCGTCTATACCATCAGCACCCGAACAACCGGATCGGCTGTTGCAGACGATATCCTCCGGGATGACAGCATATACAGCAGGCTGAAGGAAAATTCAGGCACCTGGCTCAACCTGGGCTACCTGCCAGGAAAAGCAAATGGCGTGAGCGGGTTGACAATTGGCACACCAACGAGTGCGGTCTCCCCACTTGCACACGACTATCTAGGAGCAGAAACGGGTATTGAGGAAGATCGGCTGGTCGATGGGGAGATAGATGCCATTGTAATATTAACCAACCGCTATGATGACCTGAAGATGTGGGTTGAGCAGGCCGGTACGCCATCTGGCTTGCCAGTTATTGCCGGGGTCAGCGCCACCCTTGCCCCACTTGCCGCGCCCTATTGGGACAGCAAACAGCTCATAGGGTTGGTCAGTGGGGTAAATGACGCCGTAGCTTATCAGCAGTTAAGTACGGGACGTGTTTCTCCGGTGACACTTACCACCTTCAATACACAGGCTTTAGTGAGTACTTTAGCTGCCCTTATCATCATTATCGGGGCGGTGTGGAATGGAATCTCGTCCCGGCGCAATCGGCAGGAGCGGCGCAAATGAACCTACTGACAGCAGACCAGATCACGCTGATAACAGGGGGGCTGGGCTTCCTGATAACGGTAGCCCTGTTAAGTTATCTCATTGGCGATAACCTGCTCTACCGGATTGCCATTCACCTTTTTGTCGGCGTGGCTGCCGGATATGCCGTGCTGGTCGTCATTTATCAGGTGCTCCGTCCTCGCCTGATTGAGCCATTGCTCAGCGGCAATCCGGAAACAATCGCGGTAGCATCGGTTCCGTTAATGCTCTTGCTTTTCCTGGTGCTGAAACTCAGCCCCAGGACCTCTGCCATTGGCAATATCAGTATTGCTTACCTGATCGGCGTTGGCACAGCTGTGGCAGTGGGAGGAGCCATTACGGGGACTCTGCTCCCCCAGGTACAGGCAACCGGGCAGTTACTGGGTCCCGGCGAGGGACAGTTGCTTAATAATATCATCATTCTGCTAGGCACAGTGGCAACGTTGCTGTTTTTTCAGTACTGGCTGCGAAAAAGAGCCCCCAGCGGGGAAATCAAACGCTCGCCCATTATGCGCGCGGTGGTGGCCGTGGGACAGACTTTCCTGACCATAACGCTGGGCACCATCTACGGGGGGTTGATTCTCTCCGGGATTGCCATACTGGGGGAGCAGGTTGCCAGTCTTTATCACTGGATCAATGCCTTAATCGGCTGAAGCAGGACATCTCTCGCTGCGCCGCTCGCCGAGAGATCTAACCATATCAGTTCAGGACAAGGCCAGGGGAAACAGTAAGTAAAATGACACTACTAAGCAGTTTGTTTGAAGAAGAGGCCGCGTCATCAGAACCTGTGGGACTGCCACCGGGGTCAATCCTGGCGGTTGACCTTGGCTCAATACATACCCGTGCCATACTCCTTGATATTGCGGAGGGGCGGTATCGTCTGGTCGGGCGCGGGATTACCCCTACAACTGTTGGCGAACCCTGTAATGATGCCCTGGAAGGTATCTATGCTGCTATCAGGCAGGTTTCCGAGGCAACTGGACGCACTCTCCTGGATGAAAACGGGGACCTGATCATCCCTGAAGAATCCACCTTTGTGGGGGTGAACAGGTTTGTGGCAACCGTGAGTGCTGGCCAGCCGGTCAGCGCATTCCTGATCGGCCTGGTGCCCGATATCAGCCTGGAAAGCGGTCGGCACGCCGCCGACAGTATCTATATCAAAATCAGGGATATCCTCAGCCTCACCGATAAGCGAACCGTTGAAGAGCAGATGGATGCGCTGCTTGAGGCAGATGTTGACCTGATCTTTGCGGTTGGGGGAACAGACGGCGGGGCGGAGGAGTTGATGCACCGCAGTCTCGACACGGTTTTTCTGGCCTACTCGCTGATGCCGACCCCACGCCCACCCCTGCTCTATGCTGGCAACCAGGACTTAAATGAGTACATCGATCAGCAGGCCGATGAAATCGGCATCCAGCTGATCTGCGCCCCAAATGTACGCCCTGGGCTGGACTGGGAAAACCTCGATGGTGCGCAGGATAAACTTGTTTCCATCTACCATCAGCGCAAATCACAGAATACACCGGGCCTAGACACTGTGGGGAGTTGGATTGGCGGGGATATCATTCCTACCACACACGGTTTTAGCCGCCTGGTGCACTTGATGGGTAAGCTTACCGGGCAGAACATCCTTGGGATCGATCTGGGAAGCACTGTAACGACTCTTGCTGCCGTCATCAAAGGACAGGCTTATACCAGCGTTTTTGCCGATCTGGGGATAGGGCACTCGGCCGCAAAAATACTGGAGCACACCCCGGCGGAGATGCTCGCGCGCTGGCTCTCCTTCAGCCCCACTGATCCCGATGAGGTTCCAAACTATGTGTGGAATAAATCAATTTATCCCCACACTATCCCCGGGGATCAGCGTTCTCTGGAGCTTGAATATGCGCTTACCCGTGAGGTCATCCGCTTCGCCTTTTCGTCATCGGCTGAGGCCTGGCATAATAATGCAGCAACCGGAGCGATGTTTTCGGCGTTTGACACCATCCTGCTTGGCGGCGCAACGCTTACCAACACGCATCTCCCCGGTTGGTCAATGCTGGCAATTGCCGATGTGGTGCAGCCAACTGGCATTACCCGAGTTCTTGCCGATCCGCATGGCGTTGCGCCAGCCCTGGGCGCGATTGCTCCTATTCAGCCAGAAGCTCTGGTCCATCTGCTGGAAAGCAGGACATTTACCTCTCTGGGCACACTGATCGCTGCCTCAATGCGAGGAAAATCCGGCTTCGCCACAATCAAGGACAAGATGGGAAATGAAGCACAGGGGGAGATTATCCACAACGGCTCGCTTATGGTCGTTCCACTGCCCGAACAGCAAGAATCATACCTGACGCTGCAGAGGGCAGGCATCGAAGGCGTCCGGAGAAACCGTCCCATCCCGGTATCAGGCGGGCTGATGGGAATTGTGATTGATACACGGGGACGCCCCTGGCGGCTTCCTTCGAATGATGAGCAACGGCGCAAAGCCCTGCGCCAGTGGCAGCAGGTTGTTGCTCAGGAGGTAGTGTCGTGAGCACTGTCTATGCACAGTCCCGGGCAACATCAGTAGCCAGTATCCGGCGCATACAGAAAATCCCCCGCCGCAGTATACCCAGGGTACTTGTCGGACAAACGGTCAAAGCCACGGAAATCCTGGCCGTCACCGAAGTTGTTTCCAAACACCGGGTGGTCAACGTGGCCGAACGCCTGGGAATCAACCCGCGAAAAGTGGAAGCCTCCCTGGTCAAACGAGAAGGCGAACTGGTTGAACAGGGCGAGCCCATTGCCGTGCGTGGGGGATTCCTGAGGAAGAGAAGGGTAGGAGCGCCAATCAGTGGGCGCATTGTCCGTGTTGAAAGCGGGCAGATGTTGATTGAAGGCGAACGCATAACCATCGAGGTAAAGGCACCGGTTCCAGGGAGAATCGTTGATATTGTCCAGGATGAATACATTCTGCTGGAAACCACTGGCGCCCAGATCCAGATTGCCTGGGGACACGGAGAATTGACCTGGGGAACCCTTAAAGTACTGGATGAAGAGCCTTCAATGAAAACTGATTCGGAGCGATTTAACATCGATCACCGGGGAGCAATTGTGGCGATAGGCTCACCCTTAACCCCGGAGTTCCTGAAAAGCGCTGCCGATATCCGGGTCAAGGGCGTGATTGCCTCAAGCATGAATGCCAGCCTGATCCCCCTGGCAAAAGAAATGGAATTCCCGGTTGGCATCACCCAGGGTTTTGGGCAGCTGGCAATGAGCGAGCGCATCCTCAGCTTGCTAAAAAACTATAATGGGCGTGAAATAGCAATTGACATGGGGGATTCGGCCGACTGGCGCAAGAGGCGGCCTGAGATTATTATTCCTTTAACCTCCCTCCAGCAGAGCGCTCCTGATGACCGCCTGGCTGGCGGGAAGCTGCGGATAGGTTACCACGTACGCATCTTACAATTGCCTCATCTCGGTGAGATAGGCATAATAATGGAACTCCCGGCGGAGGAGCGCCGCCTGGAAACCGGCCTTTGGGCTGCGGGGGCGCTGGTCGAGCTGGGATCTGGCGAAAAAGACTTTATACCTGTTGCTAATTTAGAATATCTGGGTTAGCCTGTTAAAGACTACCATCCATCAATTTGAACAGGGAGAGCTAAGATGGAAGAATACGAAGATTGGGATAATCCCTCATTCCCCCAAGAGGAAGAAGATCTGGAGGAAGGCGATGTGGTTGAGTCCGGGGGGGCGCAGAATCGCACCTTCCTCATTGGGACACTAATCTTGGCCGCCGTGTTTGTGATTGCGATTGTAGTCGTTTTATTACTCCTGCTGCGCGGGGGCAGGGGAGAGCCGGAAGTCTCCGATGTAGACCAGACCAATCAGGCCAATGAGGCGCTTTGGCAGGCGACCCAGACCGCCCAGTTCTTAACGGATACAGCGCCAACGCCTGTCCCGCCAACCGAAACCCCGATTCCCCCAACGGCAACCAACACCCCGGAGTTTGTTCCCACAGAGGAGACAGCAGAGACACCCGAAGAAACACCCATCGAGTCTCCCACTGAACCTGGCGGCGAGGGCACAGAAGAAGGCCCATCGCCCACGCCCGGCCTGATTGAGGTGACGCCAATAGGCGGGGAGGGCACTGGCCAGCCCACAGCCGCAGGCGGTACCATCGAGCCAACCAGTGAGGTGGATGAACTTCCGGACACCGGTTTTGCCAGCCTGGGGCTGGCAGGCGCCGGCGTTCTGGCTGTCCTGCTTGTGGCGGTAATTATTGTTACCCGCAGCACCCGCATGAGATAAAATTGGCGTGTAAAGAAAAGGGCTGACAGCAATCACGGCGTGCCAGCCCTTTTTGAATCTCCCCTGAGGGTCAATTGTCGCCGTACACGACAGCTGCCCCGTAACCAACTACCCGTTGAAAATCGCCACTGGTATCCCCGGACGTCCCATACCCGACAACCATCGTATGTGCCGCGCCCATCTCCCGGGCAGCGATCAGCACAGTCGCAATTGCCCCCCGTCCACAGGCAAAACCCCTTCCCTGATCTTCAATCTGGATGACAATCTCTGGCTCATAGGCCACGATCTGATCCAGCACAACCCGGTCCAGGCGGCGCGCAACCGGGTCGGTGTAAAAATGGGACAGGTCGCTACTTGCAACCAGCAGCGTATCTGTGCCCGCACCGACCACCTGTGCAATAGCCTTCCCCAGCCGGTTTGCCATGTCAACAGTCTGATCCCGGAGCATGAGCGGGACCAGCTCAAACGGGCCAGTCAGCACCCGCTGGAGGAAGGGCAGTTCAATTTCCAGAGAATGTTCCGGATCGCGCCTTACTGGCGTCAGTGGAACAAGCTGGCCGAGGGCATTGATAAATCCCCTGTCAATGGGAACCACACCCAGGGGGGTCTCATAAGCCTGATGTGCGCTGGTCAGCACAGACCCGGCAATTGGATGATGCATGGGAGAGACAATCACGACTCTCGCGAATGATGCGCCAAGCACCTGCCTGAACGCCTGCGCCGCAATACCACCCGAATAAGCATATCCGGCATGTGGGGCGATCAGGCCAATAATCCGTCCCGGAAAATCCTCCGGGCTCGCATCGGACACCAATTTATCAATTGTCTGGGCCAGCTTTTCCGGGTGTCCCGGATACCATTGCCCCGCTATTGGAGAGGGCCGAATATCGCTGATCTGTTCCACTGTATTCTCTCCTCATTGCCTCTTGATATGATTCTATCACATCCGACAAAGGAGGTTTATGCACGAAAAAGAATAGTGGCAACCATCAACGCCCCAATAATGACACAGGCTATGCTGGCCAGTGCCACTGCCTGCGCCGATGATGACCAATCCTGGACAGCGGGTCTCCCATCAGATAGGACCTGCAATCTGTACCTGGGTGCTGTGAACCAGGTAAAGGCCAGTCCACCGACCAGCCCACCCAGGTGAGCCCAGTTATCTATCCCTGGCGTCAGCCCAATTAACAGATTAATCGCGATCACCTGGATAATGCTCCGCATCTGTCGGGAGGTATTCAACAGCACATTGCGATTATGGTACAGCAGCGGGATCCATGCACCGATAATGCCAAACAATGCACTGCTGGCCCCAATGGAGCTGTGAGTGCTGAAGGCGAAGCTGACCAGCGTGCCCGACATGCCAGAGATGAAGTAAATCAGGCCAAATCGCAGGCTGCCATAGGCCCGCTCAATGCGCCGCCCAACCATGAACAGGAAGTAGCTGTTGAAACCCAGGTGAAGAATGCCGCCATGCAGAAACAGGGGTGTCACCATCCGCCAGTACTGCCCGGCGATAATCGCCTCATTCACCTTGGCGCCATAAATGGTTAAGGGCCCAACGCCATTGTATCCCAGCCCGCTGCTGACAAGAATGAAATCAGCAATAAAAACAAGGATGTTTATTGCAAGCAGCGCATAGGTCAGGATCGGCTTTCCACCGGGCAGTTCAACCCGCAGGGCAGGTGCCTGCGCCATGGTTGGTGGGCGCCCCTGTACCGGGGAAGGGGGCTGCTCCAGAGGGTGCACCGGTTTCCTGTGGGGCCCAATATCATAAGATTCTGGTAAATTGTGTTGCTCGCTCATAGATCCCTGGTATAGTTTTTATGAAGCCAGTTTTACGGATTATAGTTTAGTGAGGTTATGATCATGCCCGGTTATGAATTTCGGTGCAAAGACTGCCGCCACGTCTTCACCTTTATGGTTGACAGCATCGCCGATATTGACCAGGAGGAGCCAGCCTGTCCTCGCTGCAGCTCGACCAACTTGACCCGTCTGATCCGTAAAGTCTCGGTGCTGACCAACGAAGAAACCCGCATGGAGCGCTGGGCCGATCCATCCCGGCTGTCCGCCCTTGAGGACGAAGACCCAAAGGCTATGGGCAGGTTGATGCGGGAGATGGCCACCGATATGGGCGAAGACGTGGATCCCGAGATGCATGAGGTGATTGAGCGGCTGGAGTCGGGTGAAAGTCCGGAGGCTATTGAGCAATCACTCCCCCCCGATGATGGTGGTATGGGCGGGGACCTGTTCTAAACGGTCAGCCGGCTTGCTTTGGCAGCCTGGAGAGCACCGCGCCACGGATCGCTTCCTGCACTTCCCGTATCGGAAGCTGACCGTTGATGCGTATCCACCTTGATGGCTCTGCCGCAATCAGTGCTTGGTAACCCACATAGACCCGCTTATGGAAGGCCAGTTCCAGGGCATCCAGCCGATTCCACTCGGCTGCCGCCTCCGCTTTTCTGCGCTGAAGCCCTTCCTCCGGGTCAATATCCAGATATAGGGTCAGGTCCGGGCACAGCCCACCGGTGGCAAACCGGGTTATTGCTTGCAAGTCTTCCAGGTTAAGCTCTCGACCATAACCCTGGTAGGCCAGGGTGCTGTCGTAGAACCGGTCACACAAGACGATTCTCCCTGCTTCGAGCGCCGGACGAATAGTCTCGTGCACCAGCTGCGCCCGTGCAGCGGAGTAAAGCAGGATTTCCGCCTGTCCTACCATCGCCGCATTATCGTGGCTGTGCAAAATCGACCGGATCTGTTCGCCAATATCGGTCCCGCCTGGCTCCCGCGTTTGAAGCAGAGAATAGCCCTCCCTGGACAGAAACCCGGCAAGCAGGTTGATCTGGGTGGTCTTACCGCTTCCTTCAGGGCCCTCAAAGGTAATAAACACAGACGGAGCCCTCAGCCACGGAATACGCGGACATGGCGGACCGGGTCGCGCCCATAGCTGTGCGATTGAAGCTGGGCCTGCCGGATCAGTTCATGCTGCTTGCGCCGGATGGCTGCTGATTGGGGGGTCAGGTCAATCGCCTGAATGCCGTTACGAACAGCCTCAACTGCCTCTGCCGCCTCCGCCAGTGCGCGTTCTTCCGAATCCCCGTTTGTTCCTGGTTCCAGGCTGAAATAATCCAGCAAAAAGTTCTCAATCTGCGTGATGGTGTTGGACCGCAGCACATAGATCGGGAGCCCGCGCCGTTCTGCGTCCACAATCAGGCGCGGGCGATTCCGGTAGAAGTTCTTTAAGGTCAGCAGTGCGTCTGCCCCATCCAGCGAATCGACCACCTCCAGGCGAACACGGAACCGATTAGCGGCGTCAATCAGCCGGTTGCGTGCAATGCCATAGGGATAGATCGAGGCGGTAAGCTGTGGGCCATTGTCCTGCTCTTCCAGGCTTTTGATCCCATTTGCCAGCCTGGTGTCCTCAGCCTTCTCATACCAGCCGTTCCGGTTTGGACGGTAATCTGCTGACCCGCGATCCGGTTTGTGATTCTGTCGGCCTTTTGCCTTTTTGGTAAGCTGTGGGGGTTCCTCAATAATGACTTCCCCATCTGGCCCCCGGTGCCGGACCTCAGGACGCAGGGCCATACCTCGCAGCAGTAAGTCCACTGCTTCAATCACATCATGATGGATGATGAGCGTATTGCGATCCTGCAGTTCGATGAGCATGTCAAAGGTGGGTGGTGCACGCCGTTCAAGCACCGTTTTTTGAGTACCACGCCGGCGAGCCTCCTCATCAGAAAGGGTCACGCTTTCGATGCCTCCCACCAGGTCGGAGAGCGTTGGGTTTAGCAAAAGGTTATCAAGCGTGATCCCATGAGCCGTGCCAATCAACTGAACACCCCGCTCGCCAATTGTTCGGGCGGCCAGCGCCTCCAGTTCCCGGCCAATCTCGTCAATAACGATGACCTCCGGGTTGTGATTTTCCACCGCTTCAATCATCACCTCGTGCTGGAGGCTGGGCATTGGCACCTGCATCCGGCGCGCTTTGCCAATCGCAGGGTGCGCGATGTCCCCATCGCCGCCAATCTCGTTAGAGGTGTCAACAATCACCACGCGTTTGGATTCGGCCAGCACCCGGGCCGCCTCCCGCAGCATGGTCGTTTTTCCCACGCCTGGTTTCCCCAGAAAGAGGACGCTGCGCCCGGATTCGATAATATCCTTGATGATCTCGATGGTGCCAAACACCGCCCGCCCGACGCGGCAGGTCAGGCCAACGATCTCTCCCCGCCGGTTCCGGAGGCCTGAAATCCGGTGAAGCGTGCGTTCAATGCCCGCCCGGTTATCAGCGTCAAAGTCGCCAACCTGCAATACAATCAGCTCCAGGTCGGTTTCTGTGACTTCGCGTTCAAGCAGAACATACTCGCCGTCGGTAAACCGGGCCGTAGGGACACGCCCAAGGTCAAGAATAATCTCTAACAGCTCATCATCACGCCCAAACTGCGTGATAACCTCGGCCAGTTCTTCCGGTAAAATACCAATCAAACTTGATAAATCATCTGTAATGCGATTCTGTTGCATAAAACCCTGTTTGCTATTCCTTCGCTTCTACCATTGATTTTGTGCCACTGCCCAGCGTTTGAATGGATGTCGGCAGAGGCATACCACCTTCAATTTTCTCTTTAAGTTTATAGGATGGGTGCGAAATTCGCACGGCGGTAAGGCGATACATGACAACTTGCACCTCAATCTGTCTGAAACCAGCAGACGCCAGCGCTCCTGCCATCCCCCCAATATAGTCTCGAACACGCGCATAAACCGTCTTCCGGTGAGCCTGTACAGCATCCAGCGCCCCAGCTACAAACGCAGCCGGATCACAGGCTGCCTCTGCTGAGAGATACGGTTCTATCAGCACTCCATTTATTCCACTAAATACAAACACCATCCCGTCAGGGCCACGTGTCCCATCCTGAATATAACACATGGCCAAACTGCCGGGTGGTGGATCGATATCGCGAACAAGCCTGGGAACAAGCTGCCCATACAGGTTCGTCATGGGGATGGCATCCCGCTTTGAAGCCGGTCGGAGTACGCTGCCCTGTCCAATGGAAGAAGCAGCACGCCGCCACAAAGTCTGGCGGGCGTAAATCGCAAAGCCAGCCCGGCGCAGTATATCAATTTCCGGCAAGCCTTCTGGCGCTTCAGCCGTCACAGTGACCACCCCACGCTGCCCGGCTTCGACGATCAGCCCTTCCAGCAGCCCAAGCCATAGGTTACTGGTCGCACCGTGCTGCAATGAAGGTGCCACCAGGGCCAGCCGCGCGTGCGGTATGCCCTGAATGAAGTGCAGCTGCCCCAGCCCGCTGCCACTGGTGTGCTGGCGAAGAACATATGACTGGAGTTCACCCAACCCTGGGCGAAAAGCCTGCTGCAGGATGGTATTCCCTGTCGTCAGGCTAATATGGCTGTCAAAATTGACCCCGCGTCCCATCAAACGATAAGCCAGCGGAAGATCGCGAATACGCAGGGGGCGAATATCAACCACGTCCTTCTATACCTGTCTCAAACCCTTCCAGTTGATAGCTATGCGCCGAGGAACTGCCCTCGGCGCTGTGTTTCCCTCAGTTGGTAATTGTATCATACACAAAAGCGGTCGCAACCGGTTGTGAGCGCAATGCGCCAAATCGGTTACAGGAGATGCCTGATGTATGCTATCATACAGTTAAAGACATGGGATGCTCATAGCACTGTTGCTGGAGCTTTGTTCTATTGCCTCCGCACGATCACAATCTGGTTCAGGGAGGTGAACTGATGCGTGCTTACATTCTGCTCAATATCAAACCACAGCACACTGCCGCACTGATGAAAAACCTGAAGGATGAGGAATCGATCATCAGCGCCGGCCTTGTGCATGGTCCTTATGACGGCATACTGGAAGTAAAAGATAAAAATTTGGAAGGGATCAACAAGCTGGTCCTGCGTATTCGGGCCATGAAGGGGATTGTCGAAACCGTAACCTGCCTAGTTGTCCAGTCGTGGTCTCATACCGACAAGTAGAGAAAGCCAGGCCCCTTTTGGGGCCTGGCGGTTTTTCTACCGGGGAGAGGGATCGTAGAGGGCCTTTGCAACCAGCACCACCCCCAGTTCAATAAGGGCAATAACTACCCAGGGTAGATCAACCCCATCCATCAGCGTGTTAACAATGCCGCCCAACCCGGTTGCGACCACGATTATTGCCAGCGCATAGGTCAACCAGCCAGCGTGCCAGTCGGGCTGCATGTCCTGGTATATCGCCGCGCCCAGCAGCACCAGACCGGGGATAAATAATATCAATGACGGCAGTGCCTTGTAAACTGTGATATAAATCACGCCGCCGGCAATCAGGATAATCCCCCAGACAAGCAGTTCAAATCTCAGCTCTGATACGGTTTTCTGCTCTTTTTGCACGGTACCCTCCTCCAAGCATCAGTCTTGTTCAGTATGCACAAGTATAGTCAGCAGCGGGCGATCCACAAAGCCAGGCTGTCCCGGCACTCACTTACGACCGTACAACCGCCAGCATCCACAATCTGAGCAGCCTTGTGGTAAAATACTTACAGGAGATCAGGACAGGATCGAAGTATGCCGGCACGAAAGCAAACCTTGGGTGAACTGCTGGACAGCTTGACCGTTCCAGGGGAATTATATGAGGTCATCGATCCTGAAGAAAAATCAGTGCGCTGTTTTGCCTGCGCCCATCGCTGCCTGATCCGCAAAGGCAAAAGAGGGATCTGCCAGGTACGATTTAACCGCAACGGTGTTCTTATGGTGCCACACGGATATTTGGCTGGCCTGCAGGTTGACCCCGTAGAAAAGAAGCCGTTTTTCCACGTCCTTCCCGGTGCACCCACCCTCAGTTTTGGGATGCTGGGCTGTGACTTCCGCTGCGATTTCTGCCAGAACTGGCTGTCTTCCCAGACACTCAGGGACAGCGCCGCCGGTGTGGCGCCGAGGGTCATAACAGCCAACCATCTGGTTGATGCAGGCAAAATTTATAACGCACGTGCCATAGCCAGCACTTACAATGAGCCCCTGATTACGTCGGAATGGGCTGTGGAGATTTTCAAAATAGCCAGAGCATCCGGATTGCGCACCCTGTACGTCTCCAATGGGAATGCCTCCCCTGAGGTACTTGACTATCTGGCTCCCTGGATTGATGCCTACAAGATCGATCTCAAGACCATGAGGGACGCAAACTATCGTAAGATCATCGGCGGAGTGCTCCAGCATGTACTTGATACGGTCAGCCGGGCCCATGAGCTTGGGATGTGGGTGGAAGTTGTCACCCTGGTCATCCCGGGAATGAACGATAGTTCTGATGAATTATGGGACGCTGCTCGATTCATCCATTCAGTCTCTCCCGATATCCCCTGGCACGTGACCGCCTTTCACCCGGATTACCAAATGACCGATCGGGGCAGGACTCCGGTTGACACCCTGGTGAGAGCTGCCGAAATAGGCCTAGAAGCGGGTTTGAACTACGTCTACGCGGGGAATCTCCCCGGACAGACCCAGAACTGGGAGGATACACGCTGCCCTGAGTGCCAGGAAACCCTGATCCGGAGAGTAGGGTTCAGGATAATAACAAACCGGATTACCGCCACAGGAACCTGCCCGGTCTGTGGACATGGCATAGCCGGGATTTGGAACTAATAGCATAGGGAGCAGGCAATATGTCTGAGCCAGATCAGGAATATATCATCCCTCAATACAAAATTATCGTCACTTACGATATTGCCACAGACAGTCGTGAGGAATACTTGAAGTTCATCATGAGTGAACTGGTCCCCGCCTTGCAGGAACGTAATATCTTTATGGCTGAAGTATGGCATACTTCTTACGGAAATTACCCGCTCCGGATGATTACCTTTGTAGCGGAAGATCGCCCTACCATTGATGCGCTTTTATCCAGCGAGCTTTGGGAGGACCTCCGGAAACAGCTTATAAAATACGTGAAGAATTATTCGCTTCTGGTAGTCCCATATCGCCAGGGATTTCAATTCGCCCAGAAGTAGGCAACTATCACAGGCAGGAAAATAATATGCGCTTTCTTGTAACCGGCGGCGCCGGATTCCTTGGCTCTGCCTTGTCCAATCAACTGGTTGCAGGAGATCATGAAGTCCGGGTTATTGATAACCTTTCTGCTGGCGACTCGGATCGCCTGGACCCCCGCGTTCTGTTCACCCGTGGGGATGTGGCTGATATTCCCAAGTTGTGGACGCTCCTTCAGGATGTTCACTGCGTGTACCACCTTGCTGCCCGCGTTTCTGTTCCAGAATCGATCAAATATCCCCGCGACTATAATCATGTGAACGTGGGGGGGACGGTCAGCGTCATGGAAGCCATCCGCGATGCCGGTGTGCAGCGGGTTGTCCTGGCTTCGTCCGGGGCTGTCTACGGCGAGCAGCAGGCAAATCCGCTGACTGAAGATCTGATCCCTGACCCTGATTCCCCCTACGCTGTGAGCAAACTCGCTGCAGAAGCTTATGTAAAAACAATTGGCAAGCTCTGGGGGATCGAGACCGTGATCCTGCGAATATTTAACGCATACGGGCCCGGGCAGCAGCTTCCCGCCTCCCACGCACCGGTCATTCCCCGCTTTATCAAAGCCGCCCAGAGCGGAGGTTCACTGGTGGTTTTTGGCGAGGGGGCACAGACTCGCGATTTTATCTATATTGACGATGTGGTCAGCGCTTTGATTGTCGCCTCAACTGCAACTGGTGTCGACCGCCAGATCATTAACGTGGGGAGCGGTGTTGAGACCTCGATCAGGACATTGGCTTCGGTTATCGCCCAGGTTACGGATACTGAGTTGGATGTGGTATACAATTCCGGTCAGTCAGGTGGTGTCAACCATATGTGCGCCTCAATTGACCAGGCCAGAAGCCTGCTGGGTATCGATCAGCCCATGTCACTGGCAGATGGGATCAGACAAACTTTAGAAACCGACCCCCGCTTTCAACCGGTGGAATCCTCCGCAAAGTGATTTGAGCCGCCCGGTCAGTAAGCCCTTCGTTGTTCGGAACAAGGTATGCTAAACTTCTCCCCATGAATCGCTTGGATAGATCATTCTATGCCCGCGACACCCTGATAGTCGCCCGCGATTTGCTGGGATGCGTGCTTGTCCACAAGCACAATGAGGCGCGCGTTTCCGGGCGGATTGTGGAAGTTGAGGCCTACTGCGGGCACGATGACCTTGCCTCGCATGCGTCCCGGGGGAAAACACCCCGCACCGCAGTGATGTTTGGGCAGCCTGGCACCAGCTATGTGTATTTCATTTACGGACGGTACTGGCTGTTCAATGTGGTGGCCAAGCCATCAGATGCAGACTACCCGGCAGCTGTCTTAATTCGTTCCCTTGAGCCCCTTGAGGGGTTAGACATAATATCGCAAAATCGCCAGGGGCGTCCGCGCCCGGAATGGACAAATGGCCCGGCGCGGTTAACGCTGGCACTGGGTATCAACGGGAGCCATAACACCCTGGACCTGGCTGACCTG
>JAFGNO010000161.1 GCA_016926985.1 Anaerolineae bacterium | reverse complement strand
TCTCCAGGATGACCTGTGGGCGCAGCTCCAGCAGCAGGGTCCGCATCTCGGCCTGAGCGCCACGGGTGAGCTGGCGAAGTTCTTCCAACCGCTGACGACCTGCTTCCTGGTTCTTATCCCACAGCGCCGGCAGCACTTCGGCAATCAGGCTGGCAGAGAACAGTGTCTGGCTGACAGCGTCATGAAGCTCGCGGGCCAGCCGGTTGCGTTCCTGCGCTGCTGCTGCGACCTGGATCTGCTGGTGCAGGCGGGCAGTCTCGATAGCCAGCGCTGTCTGCTCGGCAAACGACATGGCCGTCTCTACCTGCTCCTCCGGGAATTCCTGCGGCGCCTTATAATAAAACATCAGGCTGCCGTACACCTGTCCTTTGACTACCAGCGGCAGGGCCAAAAAAGCATCATAGACTTCCAGCGCACGCAGCCGCCAGGCCTTCAGACTCGGCTCTATTTCGGCTTCGTGCAGGTATGCGCGCAGTTCCTTTTTGTTGAACTGGCGCACCACGCGCGGCTCGCGGTTTTCGATGGCCCTGTCGGTGGTCTCTGACCCGGGCCGGTTGAGAGGATAGCCGCTGGTCGGCAGGTCAACAGGAAAGCCATAGCTGGCTTCGGTTATCGCGTACTGGCGCTCCATATCAAAGCGCACCACCCCGGATGCATCGGCCCGCATGAGCGTATGCGCGACCCGGACAATATAGTCTAATATCTCCAACAGCGCACGTTCCGAGTTAATGATCTGCAGGACGCCGCGCAGGCTCTCCGCAACTTCGCGGCGCTGCTCAATCTCGGCAGTTCGCTCTGCGATGCGCTGCTCCAGGGTCAGGTTGAGTTCCCGCAGCTCTTTCTCAGCCCTTTTTTGATCGGTGATGTCGATGATCAGGCCATTAAAGATTATCGTCTGTCCGGAGTCATCGACCGCCGGATTTGAGATGATACGCACCCAGCGCCACTCGCCCAGCCCGCGCTGATAAAACCGGGCAGACTGGTCGTATGGTGCCTGCTGCTCCACGGATTGGCGGTGGGCCTCAGTAACAACGGGGAGGTCTTCCGGGTGAACATCCCTGAACCAGGCGCTGAAATTATACGGGTCTTCAATCCCGAGCAGGTTGCTCAACGAGGGGCTGGCCAGCGAGACGCGGGCGTCAAAGGGCTCATCCGGTTCAACTATAAGCTGGTAGACGGCAAATCCCCTGGCGTTTTCAAGAAGTGAGCGCAGGTTGGCCTGGTTCTGCTCGAGTCTGCGCCGCGCCAGCACACGCTCAGTGGCATCGGTGGTGACATCCAGTATGCCCACAATTTCACCATCGGCGACAAGCGGGCTGAAGATGACGTCCCAGTATGAGACAATCCCTCCGCTCTCTGACTCAAAGGCGTCCATCCGGATGGTCTCACCCCCCATGACGCGCTCAAACAGGGGCTGGAAGCGATCCCTGGTGCCTGGCGCAAGATCAAAAAACGATATACCGGGCACCACGTCCTCTGCGCGGGAAGGGGTGTACCGGTCAATAAACCCCTGCCAGGTGCGGTTCGCATGGATGACCCGCATATCCCGGTCAAACAGGGCAACACCCGCCGGCATGTCGTGAAAAACAATATTTATCAACCGGGTCAGGTCTATGGATGGCGTCTCATTCATAGTCAGTTTGTGACAGAGTATGCTCTGCCGGACAGTAACCGCTCATTATCCTGATTATAACCGGTCAGGGGCAGATACGAAGTGCAGTTTGGCAGTGTACGAACCGCCATCCGACATGCTTTCCAACCAATAGCGGGCATAAGGGCAAAAAAAGAATATTCCGGTCAGCGATCATGGTGGGGGAGCCTGCCCACCGTGACCTGGCCTGAGATGCGCCTCAACACAGCAAGCACCACTTCGGGCGGGTCGGTTTTATAGATCACCGCGTCAGCCCCGTCCGGGCATACCCGCGATCTCGATTCAGGGCGTGTGCAGGTAATGATAATAAACAGGTGTGGGTACTTCTTTTTGACCTGTAGCAAACAGTGGTTTCCTGAGGCACAGCACAGAGTCCAGTCCAGCAGGAGCACATCCTGCTGGCGATTCTCCAGCAGCGCGAGCAATGCAGACAAGTCCCGCGCCTCACCGCCATTCTCATAGCCAAGCTGATCTACCGCCAGGCTGAGAGCAGAACGGACACTGTCATCTTTATCTGCAATTGCAACTGTCACCATTGTTATAGCTCCCACTCCGGGTCATTTACTCATACTGTAAACAGGGCCAGACACCAGGGCGACGGCTTTACAGGCAGATTCAATCCTGCCCATTCGGGTAGTATTTCTACTACCACCCGGTCAGGGGAAAAACGGGCTGGTTGGTGGATGCAAATGGCACCAGATTGGTGCATACTGTAGTTCGTATACTTTACTTTCCTAATGGAGATGGCAAAATGGTTAAAAAACTGTGGTATGTTTTGCTGGTAGTCATGATCTGCCTGCTGCTGGGTGCCTGTGTAAACGACCAGGTTCTGCCGACAGATGAGGCTGAACCCCAGCCCGATGAGGAGAATCCTGCAGCGGTTGAGGCAGCTCGCCAGGCGTTGGCTGATCTGATTGGCGCCGCGCTTGAGGACGTGGAAATCCTTATCTACGAGACAGTGGACTGGCCGGACGCCTGCCTGGGGCTGCCCGGCAGTGACGAGTTATGCGCGCAGGTGATCACCCCCGGCTATCGGGTAATCTGCCAGTATAACGGTGAGGATTACGAAGTCCACACCAACGAAGATGGCAGCCAAGTGCGGATGCAATCCCCGGACAGCGTTCAGCCACCTGGCGCGGATGCCCCGGTGGAGGGTGAGGAATGGGCCGCTGTGAGCATTCCGGAAGCCGGGCTGGATTTCGAAATCCCGGCGGGCTGGTTCCGGTTGGAGCCGGATTGGCAGTGGCAGGCCACCCCCGACGATACGTCCTTGATCGGTGTTCGGTGGGCCGATATTGACCCGCCCGCTGAGCCTGAAGCCATTATGCTGCCCGATAATGCTGTAATGCTGGACCGGGTTCCGGTTGAACTGGACTGGACAACAGCTTACCGGTACACGGTGGAGGTCTATGCTGAAGCCGAAGCCGGTGATGCCGACCCGCAGGTGGTTAGCGTGGAACACCACGTCCTGATCACCATCACTGGTGACAATGGGCGCCGGGTGATAGACTGCTATGCCGCAGCCACGTCAGCCGACGATCTGGCAGTACTGGAGGCAGTGCTCGATCACATGGTCCACTCGCTGGAATCTCCTGGCGAATGATCGAATAGCAGATTTGAGAGTTTGAGAGCCACTCCTGAAAGGACAGG
>JAFGNO010000020.1 GCA_016926985.1 Anaerolineae bacterium | reverse complement strand
CTGGCTGCACGAGCTTGAGGCTGATGACCTGCCCGCCCTGTACAGCGGTGCAAGCGTGTTCTGCCTGCCTTCACATTACGAGGGGTTTGGGATTCCCCCGCTGGAGGCGATGGCCTGCGGCACGCCGGTAGTGGTATCAGACCGGGCGTCTTTACCTGAAGTGGTTGGCGAGGCGGGGGAATATGTCAACCCGGATGACCCGGAAAGTATTGCGCATGGTCTCCAGAGGGTGTTATCCGATACCGATCTGGTAGAGAGAATGCGTACAGAAGGCTTTAAGCAGGCCAGCCGGTTTAGCTGGACAGAAAACGCCATGCGAACTCTGGCTATTTATGAGCAGGTATTGGCTTTATGAGCAGGAACCTGCTTTTCCTGACCCCGCAGCTCCCCTACCCACCCCATCAGGGAACCTCCCTGCGTAATTGGGGGCTGATCCAGGGCCTTGCCCGGCAGGGATATACTCTCACCCTGCTGTCATTTCTTGAGCGCCATCAGCCATCTCCTGAACAAACTCCCCTGGCCCAACTATGCGAAGATATCCTCACCGTGCCGATCCCTGGCAGGACCAAGCTCAACCGACTGGGAGACTTGATTGCCGGACAGGTGGATATGGCACGGCGGCTGTGGTCCGAGACATTCCTGGAAAAACTCGGGGAGGTCCTCAACCGCCGCCAGTTTGATGGCATTCATTTTGAGGGAATAGAACTGGCGGCTTACCTGCTTTCCTTTCATAAACCACTCCGGGAGAGGCATCCTGATACGCGGCTCGTATATGATGCGCACAACGCCGAATATGCACTGCAGAAGCGCATCGCACAGCAGGATATCCAGACCCCGAACCGATTTCCACAGGCCGTCTACTCATTTATTCAGGCTTCCCGCCTGAAGCAGTTTGAATCCAGAGTTATCGCGCTGGCCGATCACGTTTTTGCCTGCTCCGAGCAGGACGCCTCCGAATTGAGGAAATACCGGCACCCGACACCCATCACAGTTGTCCCAAATGCCATCCATGTCGCAGCATACTCGCCGGACAGGTATCCTGAAGCACCCATTGTTCGCCCTTCCATTGTGTTTACGGGAAAGATGGATTTTCGCCCTAACGTGGACGCAGTTCTCTGGTTTGCCGATGAGGTCTTTCCGCTGATAAGGCAGGAGATCCCGCTGGCCCATTTCACAATCGTTGGGCAGAAGCCCCATCCCCGGCTGAGCAAGCTGCAGGGCCAACCGGGTATCACAATAACGGGAAGCGTACCCGCGATCCAGCCCTACCTTCGTGCGGCTGATGTGTATGCCATTCCGCTTCGCATGGGCAGCGGAACCCGCCTCAAACTGATCGAAGCAATGGCCATGCACTGTGCAATTGTCAGCACCACGATTGGCGCAGAGGGATTTGATGCATTGGATGGTCTGCACCTGCTGTTAGCCGATAAACCAGATGAATTTGCGTGTGCAACCATCACCCTGCTGCAGAATAAGGCCCTCCGCGATCAGATCGGGGCCCAGGCGGCTGAGCTAGCCCAGGATTTTTTTGATTGGGAGAAGGTCATCCCAATTGTGGAGGCAATATACGCCTGAGGCAGTGACTTCAGGCTACTTTGCTGAAGGTTTTACGGGCAGCGTGCGCTCATTGCGATAGGTCACCATGCCAGGCCCTCCCCCTTTTATCGGCCTGACAAACCGGCGCTCGGTCACGTCAACCTGAACCTGCGTATCATCCCGACTGGCTGAATAGTATGCGGCCAGCTGCGCTGCTCGCCGGATCACCTCTTCCGGTATTTTACGCCCATCCGACTTAATGATGACATGGCTGCCGGGGACCCCCCTTGCATGCAGCCAGAGATCATCGCCACCCGATTTCTGGGTCAGCAGCTGGTGATTCTGTTCCGCATTACGCCCAACCAGTATGACAAAATCATCCCCTATCTCAAAGCGGCGTAAGCCGGGTTTGCCACCAGAGGGGCCTTTTCGCCTTGGCCCCTTCCAGAAACCAGCATCCTGGAGCGCTTCGCGAACGGCATCAATTTCAGGCCAGCTTTCTGCAAGAGACAGGTCGGTGGATAACTGCTCAAGGTAGGCAAGTTCCTGTGCAGCCTGCTTCTTCAACGCGGGGACATCTGCCGCTGCCCGTTTAGCCTTCTCATACTTATCAAAATACTCGCGGGCATTCTCCGGATAAGACAGTGACGGGTCAAGAGGAATAACCAGCTCCGGTTCATCAGGAGCATATTTAGCTCTCAGCGCGGACTGCCCCGGTCGCAGGGTTGCACCATAGGCCAGAATCAGTTCCCCCTGCTTCCTCAGCGTATCAATCTCAGCCGGCTCCTTAAGCTCCCGTTCCAGGGCTGCAAGTTTGCGCTGTGCCTGTTCCAGGGCACCATCCAGTTCATGGCGCACATGGTCTTTTGCAGGCGCATAGGCTTCCTGACCGGCTGGCGCGCCAAAGTAGATCGCCATGGCCTCACTGATGCTCTCAACAGACTGCCACCTGCCCAGATGGGTTAATGGATAGGCTGCAAAAGCGCGGAAAGTCTCTCCATCTTCTACAGGCACAATACAGGGCTGGAAGTTACCCTTAACCACGTCCTGTATGCGCTGTGTTAACGCGGCATATACCATCCCAGCAGATACATCATAAGCCTGAGCCGTCGGATCTCCGGAGGCAAAAAAGATGATTTCGCGGGCAAAAAGTGGGCTGATCCCAGCAATCTGCTGCACCAGCAGTTGCGCTACCTGGGCCTCTGGTTCTTGCTTCAATATCCGGTCAATTGAGGAGAGCGTAAGATTATCCGGGGATAACTTATCCTGCGGCGGGGGGGGAATATATGGCCTGCCCGGCAGTATCTGCCGATAGCGATTCTGGCTGGCATCAACCCGCTTGATGCTGTCAAGGATATCGTTACCCACCGTCAGGATCAGGTTGCTGCGTTTGTCCATCAACTCAACAATGAGCCGCGTTGTCCCCTCATGCCCGGAAAAATCAACATGCAGCACCCGCTCCCACCTGGGCTGGGTGATATTCACCAATCCAGCACCATCCACATACTTTTTCAGCAAAAGCCCCAGCGGTGACGAAACCACCGCCCCCCGCCGCAAGCGGTCTGGGACGAGATGGCAACGTGCTGCAGTGGGATCAGCCGTCATATACAGGTAGTGCCGCCGGCGATGGGCATAGATTTCAAAGCCAACCGCATAAGAGTCGATCTCGTAAAGTGCCTGGACCCGTCCACCTACCAGCTTCGACTGGAACTCGGCAGCAAGAGCCGCAATAGTCACTGAATCCACATACATAATGTCGCCAACCTTGTTGCAAGATTTTATGTGGTTGTACCACACCTGCGCTTGGGCTACAATCCCCACCATGATCGTTGCTGTAGGCTCCACCAATTGCGTCAAAATCCAGGCGACACAGGCAGTCTTCGAACAGGTCGCCCCTGATGCCACCATTATCCCCGTAGAAGTCAGCTCCGGCGTGTCACCTCAGCCCTGGGGAGATGAAGAGACGCGCGCCGGAGCCTGTAACCGTGCCCGTGCGGCGCTGCTTTCAGTGGGCGGGGTTTACGGGGTTGGATTTGAAGGCGGCGTGATTAAAACCGAACTGGGGGTGATGACCTGCGCCTGGTGCGCGGTGATCAATCCTGCCGGAACGCTGGGCATAGGCGGCGGCGTGCACACGCTGCTTCCCCCAGCCGCCCAGGAGCGTCTGCTGGGCGGCGAAGAACTGGGTGACATCATGGATGAGCTTACAGGCGTGACTGACAGCAAGCGAGGGATTGGTGCTGTTGGCATTCTGACCGATAAGCTGACTAATCGGGAGAGCGCCTATGCGCAGATTCTGGCGCTGGCGCTGGCCCCTTTCCGCCGCCCGGATTTGTATGGGAATATCCCATAAGTCATTTCCAAAAAACCAGGAGTATTTGATATGGAGCAACCCTCATCCTTCGTTGTCCTTGATGACGAACGCCAGATTCAGGCGCGGCGCTATGCCCGGATCAGCCGCCGACTGATGCTGGTCGACCTGGTTCTGGGCGGGCTGTATATGGCGGTCTGGTTGATAAGCAGCCTGAATATTATACTGCGCGACTGGGTAGCCGGGCTGACCGGAAGCGCATTTCTGCAACTGCTGCTCTGCAGCGTTGTCTTTGGGCTGCCTTATTTCATCATTGACCTGCCCCTGTCGTTTTACAGCGGTTATGTGTTGCCTCACCGCTTTGACCAGAGCACCCAGACCCTCAAAAACTGGATTGGCGACCAGTTAAAGGGCCTGGGGTTGACGTCCATTCTCGGGATGGGGGTTTTGCAGATCGTTTACTGGCTGCTCAGGGTCTCGCCTGACCTGTGGTGGCTGTATGCCGGGGGTGTGATGCTTTTTTTTAGCGTGATCCTGTCGACGCTGGCGCCGGTCATCATCATGCCGATCTTCTACAAGTTCACCCCCCTTGATGACGAGGAACTGGTTCGGAGGCTTAAAAACCTCGGCGAACGGGTGGGGACAAAGATCGAGGGGGTTTACCGCTTTGACATGAGCACCAGGACCAAAAGCGCCAACGCAGCAGTCATGGGGCTGGGCTCAACGCGGCGGATTGTGCTGGGGGACACGCTGATCGAGCAGTTTACCCATGATGAGATTGAGACCGTGCTGGCGCATGAACTGGCCCATATCCATCACAGAGATATGCCGCTTCTGATCTTATCCGGGTCGGTTATCACGCTGGGCAGCTTCTGGATCGCCCATCTCATTATGCGCACAGCCATTGATCCATTGCAGCTGTCCGGGCCTGCCGACCCCGCCGGGCTGCCGGTCTTTGGGCTGATCATCGGGCTGGTGAGTTTAATTACAATGCCGCTCAGCAACGGGTTTTCCCGCTGGCGAGAGCGGATGGCTGATTCGTTTGCATTGAAGACCACCGGGAAGCCGCTGGCATTTGCCGACGCCATGACGCGGCTGGCCAATCAGAACCTGGGAGAAGCGGATCCTGAACGCTGGGTAGTACTGCTTTTATACAGCCATCCACCCATATCGGAGCGCGTGGCAAAGGCACGTGCTGCTGCCGGTAGCTGAACCAGGCTGGAACAATGACAGCGAAACGCACGGTCCGACAGGATTGCTGGCTTCAGCTCTTTAACCGGATACTCTACCCGCTTATGCCCGGTGTGTATAACGCGATGGACGCGCTCACCCTTGGGGCATGGTGGCGGCTGGTCAGCCAGGCTCTGGACTACGTTCCTCCCGATAAGAAAGTGCTTGAGATCGGGTTTGGACCAGGACGCCTCCATGTGGCGCTGGCTCACCGGGCACGCTTCTGCTCCGGGCTGGACATGGCAAGAGGCATGTGCACTTTCACCCGCCGGCGCCTGGCACGGAAACAGGCAAAAAGCCTGATCGTCCAGGGCAACGTCTTTAAGCTACCTTATCCGGACGAATCGTTTGATTACGTTGTCAGCACCTTTGCGTTTTCTGGCTGGCCGGAAGGCGAAGCTGCCATGCGCGAGGTCTCACGCGTGATTGCAAAGGGTGGGCGGTTTGTCTTGATCGACATTGGACTGCCGCCGGATAGGAACCGAACTGGCACCTTTTTTGCCCGTCTGTGGGAGAAGATGGGTGACTTTTTATATGACCAGGCCCGGTTGATGGCATCCAGTGGCCTGATTGTCGAAGAAAAGAGGTAACTACTCAGGCTAAAGCGAACTGAGAATGTACAGGGAAAACATAGACAAATCGCATGACAAACTCCTGAAAGATGAGATAAAGT
>JAFGNO010000160.1 GCA_016926985.1 Anaerolineae bacterium | reverse complement strand
TGCCCGGTAATAAAACCGGGTGCTTGGTATCACCATGCCCCAGCAGATAGGCGCTTAATACATCGCCCTGAGAGGTCCGGGTTGGCAGCCCTGTGCTGGGGCCCACCCGCTGCACATTCCAGACTACTGCCGGCACCTCCGCGAAATAAGCCAGCCCGGAATATTCGGCCATCAGCGACATGCCCGGCCCGGACGTTGATGTCATGGCGCGGGCCCCTGCCCAGCCGGCCCCTATCAGCATACCGATCGCGGACAGTTCGTCCTCAGCCTGAACCACCACATAGGTTGCCAGCCCGGTTTCCGGGTCGTGTCTGAGTTCTTTCAAGTACTCGCCCAGCGCATCCATCAGGCTCGTTGCCGGCGTGATGGGATACCAGGCAACAAACGATACGCCGCCGAAAACCGCTCCCAGCGCAGCCGTTGCGTTGCCATCGTGGAGGATTTTCCCGCCGGTTTTATCCATTCTTTCAACACGATATGGGTCAATTTTCACCAGGTTTTCCTGCGCCCATTGCGCGGCAGTTCTGACCACACCCATATTGAGATTGACTGGCCCGCCTTTCCCGGCAAAGTGGAAGTTCAGAACCTCCTGGATTTCATCCAGTTCCATACCGAGCAGGACGGCCAGCACACCCACGTAGACCATGTTCGCAATATAATCCTGCAAATTCCGGGGAATATCTACATCTTTGATCAGGCCTTTTACCGGCACGGCATAATAGACAACATCCTGACGGGCTTCCTTGATATGCCACTCTTCCGGGTAAATACACACACCTCCGGGAGGGAGTTGTTCAATGTCCTCCTCAATGGAAGCCTGATTCATGGCGACCAGCACCTCGCTTACCTCACAGCGAGCAATATAACCATCTTTGTTGACCCGGATGGTGAACCAGGTTGGCAATCCCTGGATATTGGAAGGGAATATATTTTTCCCGCTCACGGGGATACCCATCTTGAACAAAGCCCTGAGCAGCACCGTGTTGGCCGTCTGGCTTCCTGTCCCATTCACAGTAGCAATAATGATCTGAAAATTATTGACGACCGGATCGGCTTCGCCCATGCTTTTTCTCTCCTGAAGACGTACAAAAACGCGAAAATCAGATCGATCCAGCCGATAGTCCTGGCTGATCCAACCCGAAAACACGCCGTTTAATCGCCTGATGCGTCACCTGTTTCCTCAGTTTGATCGCTTTCTTCCTGGGGAATAGGCTCAACCATGGGCGGGGGTTCAAATCCGGGCACCAACGTCATCCAGCGCAGCGAGTCAACCTGTACGCCCTTTACAATGAGTTCGTAGTGCAGGTGCGGCCCCAACGACCGCCCTGTAGACCCGGCCCGCCCAATTATCTCTCCCTGGTGAACCACCTGGCCGGGCTGGACAAGGCTCTCTGACAGGTGGGCATACAGTGAATAAACGCCATATCCATGGTTCAGCACGATAGTAATACCCCTGACATGGAATGTTTCGACTGCCACCACCTGCCCAAAGGCGGCAGCCACAACCGGGTCACCAACATAGCGCCGGTAATCGGTCCCGGTGTGATAGGTCCTTAACGCGCCGTTGTTATAAATCCGACTCGCGCCATAATTTGAGGTAACCGCTCCACCTGGGGCAGGGAGATAGAAGGGCCAGTCCCACCTGCCGGGCCGGGAAATCTCTTCTGTCAGACTTCTGATCAACGCGTTTTCTTCTTCATTCAGAGCCTGGTCCAGCAGGGAAGAGAGATAAGGCCCGATGATGATATCTTCAAGCGGGTAAGAATAGTCAATCACCCGGATCGTTTCTTCCCTGGTGAGCCTTTCCCCCGTCAGGGGATTGCGGACGGTTACAATCAAGGTATATTCGGCGGGTTCGTGATACCGGTCAAAGGAGAAAGTGGCGACATACCCTTTACCGGCCCACATCATCTCAAGCGGGACGCCATCAAGCCGGGCATCGATCTCCAGCGGGTAATCTCCCAGCACAAAGACAAAGCCTGCCTGTCCTGGTACCAGTTCGGTTGGCAGGATGCTCACCGAAAGCCCGGTACCAATTGGCCCGGCCCTGGCGGGGTCAACTGCCCCGACCATTCCGATCAGCGTGACCATAACAGCAAAGAAAAGGTTTCGCAGGTGTTTCATAGTCACACTCATACTGTAAGCAGCAGGTTGCCCATGCGATCCACACTGGCCTTCCAGCCGGGCGCCACAAGCGTTGTTGTATCCATCTGACAAACAATTGCCGGCCCATCAAAAGAAAAGCCTGCCGGCAGGTTTTCGCGCCGGTAAATCGGGGTTGCCGGGGCATACCCCGCATCAAACCACACGTCGCCGGCGTCTTTTTGGCCTTCGATCACGGACCTGCGCGGTTCCATGTTGCCTAGCTCTGGTTTCAACCCTGCTCCAATCGCACGAAGATGTAGATTTACAATTTCAATCGGCCTTTTTTCATCGTAGTGACCATATAGACGATCGTGCAGCGCGTGAAAAGCCTTCCCCCAATCAGCGTCTTCAGGCTGCTGGACCGTGATCTCATGGGATTGCCCCTGGTACCGGATGTCCAGCAATCGTTCCAAACGGATCGCCGATTCGGCGATGCCCTCTTGCCTCAGATCCGCTCGCCCCCGTTCCTCAAGGGGCCAGTAGATTGTATCCAGTATTTCCTCCCCCAACACATCATCGCCTCGCATAATGGTGAGCGAATAATCCTTGACCAGATCAGCAATTGTCATTCCCAGGGCCGACAGCACCCCCGGTGTTCGTGGGATAAGGACACGTGGAATAGCCAATGCTTGCGCCAGAGCGCAGGCGTGGAGCGGCCCCGCCCCGCCAAAAGCAACCAGTGTGAACTGGCGCGGGTCATATCCTCGCTCAACTGATATCTTCCGAATGGCGCGTTCCATTGTGGCATTTGCCACCTGGATAACGCCCAGCGCAGCAGTTTCGGCCCCGTCGGCAACCATGCTGTTCGCCAGAGTTTCCATCACCCAGAATGACCGTTCCGGGAATAGGGGCATCTGCCCGCCGAGAAAATGCTCTGGGCGCAGCCGCCCAAGCACTAGATTTGCGTCCGTTGTTGTAGCGTAATCCCCCTTGCCATAGCATGCCGGGCCAGGATCTGCTCCAGCGCTCCGGGGCCCCACGCGTAGGGCCCCGCCAGCATCCACCTCCGCAATACTCCCGCCGCCAGCCCCCACAGTATGAACATCCACGACCGGCAGGCGCAGGGGCATTCCCCCAATCCGGGCCTCGCGGGTATACGGAATGTCACCCGGGAACAGGGCCACATCGGTGGAGGTTCCCCCCATATCAAAGCTGATGATATGGTCAAATCCTGCCGCGCGCGCCACCTCAAATGCCCCCACCGCGCCCCCGGCCGGGCCGGACAGGGCAGTTCGCGCCGCCTCATGCCGCGCAGTTTCCGCCGTGATCACGCCGCCATTTGACTGCATGATGCGCAGGCGACGCCCTGTTTTCAACCCCTTCTCAACACGCGTCAGGTATCGGTCCACCAGCGGAGCGACGTAGGCGTTGATCACGGTTGTGCTTGTCCGTTCATACTCCCGGTATTCCGGCAGAATCTCGCACGACAGGGACACGGCAACAACCTTACTCAGGATATCACCAATTCGCCGCTCGTGTTGGGGGTAAAGAAAGGAAAAAAACAAGCAGACGGCCACCGACTCGATCTTCTCATTATGCAGCCGCCCCGCCAGGGCCTCAATCTCTGCGTCATCAAGCGCCACGGCAACGCTTCCATCCGCCATCACGCGCTCGCCAACTTCAAACCGCCATTCGGCAGGCACCAAGGGAGGGGGCAAAACGGGCACCAGCGCATACAGGTCTGGACGGTTTTGCCGGCCAATTTCCAGCACGTCGGCAAAACCGCGAGTGGTTACCAGCGCCGTCCTTGCTCCCTTGCGTTCAAGCAGCGCATTGGTAGCAATAGTAGACCCATGGACAATATCGGCGCTTTCTGGCAGATCAAGCTGCTCGATCCCATCAAGCAGGGCACGTGAAGGGTCCTGCGGGGTGGTCGGGATTTTCCGCAGGCGAATCTGCCCATCCATCAGCAGCACAAAGTCGGTGAATGTGCCGCCTATATCGATCCCCAGCACAGCCAGTTCCATGTGACTCTACTCTGCCTGCTCAAGCATAATCATGACCCTGGCCCCGATCTCCCGACCCAGCACAACCTCTCGCTCGCCCAGCAGCAGCGTATATGGCCCATTGTAAGGGGCAACATCAATCACGGTTACCGGCGCACCCGGAATAATGCCCCGCTCCACCAGGTATTCAAGCAGTGGGGTTTCCTCCCGGAAAATGTTAGAAATTACCCCGCCTTGTCCCACTTCCAATTCAATTAGCGGGACAGCCCCCGCCTCCTTTGTTGTGCCGTCAGGGGTAGGGATAGGGTTGCCATGGGGACATATTTCCGGGTGTTGAAGAAACCCGGCCAATCCCTCTGTTACTTCCTCGGCGGTGGCATGTTCAAGCTGGCAGGCCAGGTCATGTGACTTCTCCCAGGCTATCCCCAGGTTCCTGACCAGGAAACACTCCCATAACCGGTGCCGGCGCAGGACATTCAGCGCCCGCCGCTGGCCGAATTGGGTGAGCGCCACCCCCTTATAGGGCAGGTGGACAACCAGATCTCGTTCTACAAGCCGTTTGATCATTTCATTTACAGAAACCGCTGTGACACCCAGCCGTTCTGCAATCAGCGAGATGGGGACAGGGTCGTCATCATGCCCCAACTCGTAGATCGATTTCAGATACATCTCCGTGCTTTCAGATTCCATATATACCTGCTTAACCTCTCATTCTTGCCTGACGCAACAGGCTTTACGGAATTATATCACCGAGTGATGGCTTTGGTTGTCCAATCTTGAGTTGACCCACGGCAACAATCGTGCTACCGTGATGCATAATAACTGATGGAGCCGATGAAAATGGGAGATATTCCTTTGGCCGAGCGTCGTGGGTTGCTGAAATCACTGACCATGATCCTGGTACTGGTCGCTTCTGCCCTGGCCTGTAATCTGGCGGGGGTGGATAACGGGCAGCCCTCTGGTGATGATATAACAGTCACCTTTTTCCTTGATCCAACCCTTTTGACGCTTGTTCCTGCGGACACATCAACTCCTGATCCGGCCATCCCCTCGCCTGTACCAACCGAAACCCCCACTGTTACCCCTGGCTGCGGGGTTTGGTCCGAGTTTGTGGACGATATCACCATCCCTGACGGGAGTGAGATCGTGGCTGGCGGACAGTTTGAGAAAGTCTGGCGACTGCGGAACAATGGCTGCCTGCCCTGGCCTGCTGGCACCCAGTTGGTCTTCCTCAGTGGCGACCAGATGGGCGGGCCTGATGCCCTTGATATCTCCCCGGTGCAGCCCGGCGCTCTAATTGACATCTCGGTTCCCCTGGTTGCACCAGAAGCGTTTGGCTCATATCTTGGCCGCTGGCAGCTGATCACACCAGACGGGGTCAGCATTGGGCCCTATGTATTTGTCCAGATAGTCACTGTGCCACCCACTGCTACCCCGACGGTGACCATTACACCAACCGGCCTGCTCTATGATACGGTCTTACCCTTCCTCGGTAACTGGATCAACCAGGACGTTGAAGGGCGGATCACCCGGCTTCAGATTCGCGAGGCGGGCAACCTGCTCTATGTCAGCATGTGGGGCAGGGATCAATCGGGGACGGAAGTGTACTGGGGTGAGGTGTTTACGCCCTCGTCGGATGCCATTGACCACGCTCTGATCCTGACCTGGCGGGGAAATGAAAACGGCGGCGCGGCAGACCGCGTGGAAAACCAGCAGTTATCCTTGCTCCCGGACGGCAGGATGTACATTTTTGCCAGTGTTGATTACACCGACCCGGCCCGGCAGGACCTGACCCAGACCGACTTTTTCCAACGGTCAGCCCCTTAAGGACTACACGTCCTGAGAATGCTGACCGGTCCGTCCAAACTGGTAATAGGCCGCGCAGGCCCCCTCACTGGATACCATCGGGGCGCCCAGTGGCGTCCTTGGCGTGCATTCTTTGCCAAATGCCGGGCATTCATTTGGTTTCAGCCGTCCCTGTAACACCAGTCCGGCCTGGCACAGCGGCGACTCGCTGACAGTGATCTCGCCCACATCAAAGCGAATTTCAGCGTCATGTGCCACGTATTTCGGGCGAAGCCGCCAGCCGGAATCCGGGATCAACCCCACACCACGCCATTTCCGGTCGCAGGTCTCAAACACTGTGTCGATCACCTGCTGCGCCGGCAGATTCCCCGGTTGCGTTACCAGCCGCTCGTAGGCGTTCCCCACCTTTGCTGAACCAGTCTCAAGCTGCCGGATTGTCCGCAGGATTCCCCTGGCAAGGTCAACTGGCTCAAACCCGGTAACCACGATCGGTACCCCAAATTCCTCGCTGAGCGGCTCGTATTCCCAGGTGCCCATCACAGTGCAGACGTGCCCGGCTGCCAGAAAAGCCTGGATCCGGTTATCCGGTGAGCTGAGCAGCGCCCGGATCGCGGGAGGAACCCGCACATGCGAAACCAGCATCGAGAAATTGTCGATCCCCAATTGCCAGGCCTGCATCACCGCCATGGCATTCGCCGGGGCAGTGGTCTCAAACCCGACGCCGAAGAAAACAACCTGCTTATCCGGGTTCTCTTTCGCCAGCGCCAGGCAATCCAGCGGTGAGTAGACCACCCGGACATCTCCCCCCTCGGATTTAACGCGGAACAGGTCTTTTTCAGACCCGGGAACCCGCAGCATATCCCCGAAGGAGGTAAATATCACCTCTGGGCGGGCAGCAATTAACAGGGCCTTATCGATCAACTCCAGCGGGGTGACGCACACCGGACATCCCGGGCCATGTACCAGCTCGATCTCCGGGGGGAGGAGCTGGTCAAACCCGTGGCGGATAATGCTGTGCGTTTGCCCACCGCAGATTTCCATCAGCACCCAGGGCCGGGTAACTGTTCCGGCTATCTCATCCAGCAGCAGGCGCACTTTGCCTGCATCCCGGTATTCGGTAAGATACTTCATTCCTCAGTTTCCTGGGGGAGGTTCTTCGCCCAGTTCTGCGCCAAGTGCGTCAATCTCCCGGAGCAGGTCCAGCGTTTCAAGGGCCTCTTTTTCATCGATAATATTCAGAGCAAACCCAACATGGATCAGTGTATAGTCGCCGATTTTAGCCTCCGGTACGTAAGCGAGGCAGGCTTCTTTGGCAATCCCCCCAAAGTCAACCTTGCCCATCCGCAGACCGTCCCGATCATAAATCTCGGTAATTTTCCCCGGTATTCCCAGACACATACGTTTACCTTTCCTTTTTCTTGCGAATCTGCTGACGCAGCCAGTCATACCAGCCCTCCAGTCCCTCCCCGGTACGGCAAGAAACCGGGAAGAATACGACTCCATCGTTCAGGGCCTCTACACCCCGCCGGAAGTAGGCCGTATCAAACTCCTCAACCGCAAGATAATCAATCTTATTCAGTACCAGCACATCGGCCCCCCGGTACATGGCGGGGTATTTATAGGGCTTATCATCGCCCTCGGGCACACTGGCGATCACGACTTTCGCGTCTGTGCCCAGGTCAAAGCCAGCCGGGCAGATCAGGTTCCCCACGTTTTCCACGATCAGCAGGTCAATACTGCTCAGGTCAGCCTCCTGAAGGGCCCCGGTCATCATGTTGGCATCCAGGTGACAGCTTCCCCCGGTATTGATCAGCGTGACCGGTATCCCGGTCGCAGCAATTTTTTCAACATCGACCGGTACCACGTCGCCATCAACGGCAGCCAGCCTGAATTCATCCTTCAAGGCCTCCACTGTGCGCAGGATCAGGCTTGTCTTTCCCCCACCAGGCGATGCCATCATATTGACCGCGAATACTTTATGCTTGGTAAATTGCTGGCGTATTGCCTCGGCTAACCGGTCATTGGCGCTCAGGATTTGTTCCTGAACCTCTACTTTTCTTGCAGGGGCCATCTGGTGCCTCCTCTACTCAATTTCGATGCTGGCCAGTCGGAACTGATCGCCATCCACCACCCGTGACTGCGCCATGCCACACACCGGGCACACCACCTCCAGTTCGGCAAGCGTATACCGGTGCCTGCAATTCCCGCACTCCAATAAACCAGGAACACGCTCAAAGCAGAGTTTGGCCTCTGCTGCTATGGTGTCTTTGGCCAGCATATCCCAGTAAAATTTGATCGATTCATCCACCACCGACGAAAACTCGCCGATCACCAGGTTCAACCGTGTGACCCGTTTGGCCCCGGCTTCCTCGGCGTGACGCAGCGTCAATGTCAGCAATTGGTCGGTTATACCAAGCTCGTGCATAAACAGAAGTCCTGTGTTTACCCGTTAATATAATGAATCGGCCCGTCCCTGTCAGTAACGCAAGTCATATCAATCACCGATCAATGTCCCTATAGATAAAAAACAGGCTCTGATTGCACAGAACCTGTCAGGCTGGGGGACAGGGATTCGAACCCCGACTAATGGTTCCAGAGACCACTGTTCTACCTTTAAACTATCCCCCAACACTATGCCTGTTATTCTACCGCAAGGATTCAGTGTAGGCAAAGCATTTGGTGGAAAAGCGCCGGGGACTTTATTCCTGTGGTATAATCCCGGCATATGTTAGAAGACAGTCTCTCTCGTTTTGAAGACCATATTCAACGCCTGATCGAGGGTGGCTTTGCCCGCCTGTTTTCCGGGCGACTTCACCCACGGGAGGTGGCCGTTCGGCTGGCCCGGGCTATGGAAGACAATCTCAGGCAGGCAGAGCAGGGGACTTTGCTTGCCCCTGATGTCTTCTATGTCCGCCTGAACCCCCTGGATCACACGGCACTCTTGAATGATGGGGCAAATCTGGTCGAGCGGCTTCAGGATGAACTGGTTGAGATGGCCAGGGCAGTTGGTTTAGTCTTGCTCCATCACCCTGAAGTCCGTATCCTTGCCGATAAAGATATTCCGCTTCATCATGTCGATGTTACAGCCCAGCATGCCGCTCCCCGGCTTGAAACAACCCAGACCATGCAGGACGCTGATCTGGCACAGTTCAGGGAGATAGCGCTGCCGGAGGCCTATCTTGTGCTGGAGAACGGCACTCGCAGGATTCCGATTATCCACCCCGTGATCAATCTTGGGCGGCACCGGGACAACGATATCATCCTGGACGACCCGTCAGTCTCTCGCCACCACGCGCAACTCCGGCTGCGGTTTGGGCATTATGTGCTGTTCGACCTTGGCAGTACCCGGGGCACCCTGGTCAATGGCCAGCCGGGCGCCGAGCATACCCTGCAATCGGGTGATGTGATCACGCTGGCTAACAGCCGACTTATCTACATTGAGCAACTCAGTGGACCAGAGGAGACATCCGCCTCGACACAGGCCTTTCCCCGCATTGTGCCAGATAGCTGACAGGATCCGCTCGCTGTGTCTCTCGAAATAACTCTGTTTGTTATCCGGATTGTAGTGGCTGTCCTGCTGTATGCCTTTCTGGGAACAGTGCTGTTCTATTGTGTGCGTGACATCCACACTGCCTCTGCCCAAGCCCCCGAAAAGCCAGGCGCATCGGCTCGCCTGGTTATTGTTGAAAGCGAGAATGTGCCGCTGGAACCTGGCCTCTCCTTCGACCTGCTTCCCCTCACCACCATTGGACGTGGTCAGACCTGCACTGTTGTCCTGCCAGACAGCTTTGCCAGCACCGAGCATGCCCGCATCGCCTGCCGCAAAGAACAGTGGTGGCTGGATGACCTGGACAGCAGAAATGGCACCCTGCTGAATGATTTCCCGGTAACTGGCACGGTTGTGCTGGCCGCAGGTGACCTGATACGGGTTGGCCGGGTTACCCTGCGATTTGACCTGGTGTAAACAAAGGAGTTCTTTCATGGAGCAACAGCCTGTGGAAATTGCCGTGATTGGTGGATCAGGGCTGTATCACATGGCAGGGCTGAATTCAACACGTGAAGTCAGCCTTTCTACGCCATTTGGCTCGCCATCCGATTCGATTATGATCGGCGACCTGTATGGAACACCTGTGGCATTTCTGGCGCGTCATGGTCGCGGGCATGTTTATCTCCCCCACGAAGTCCCCTACCGTGCCAACATCTTTGCACTCAAAACGCTGGGCGTGAAATACATCATTGCAGTGAGTGCCTGCGGGTCGCTGCGAGAAGACTATGCGCCAGGCCATATTGTCATTCCTGACCAGTTATTTGATGCCACCAAAGGCCGACGCGAGTCAACCTTCTTCGGGGAAGGGTTGGCCCTGCATATTGGCGTCCCCGACCCCTTTTGTCCTGTACTTCGGGAGATGCTGATTGAGAGTATCACAGAGGTGGGTGGACAGGTTCACCGGGATGGGGCGTTTATCACGATTGAGGGCCCCCGTTTCAGCACTAAAGCCGAGAGCAACGTCTACCGATCATGGGGCATGTCGGTCATTGGTATGACCACATCGCCTGAGGCTTTCCTGGCGCGTGAAGCAGAAATTTGCTACGCGGTTATGGCCCACGTCACGGATTACGATGTCTGGCACGAGACTGAAGAACCGGTCAGCGTGGACATAGTGGTAAGGACCCTGTCCCGCAACGTTGAAGTGGCCCAGGGCGCAATTGGCGGTATGGTGAAAAAACTGGCCCAACACCACCGGGATTGCGGCTGCTCCAATGCACTGGCAGAAGCAATTATCACTGACCGCCGCAAGATCAACAGAGAAACCCGGCAGCGATTGGCCCTGTTGGTAGATAAATATCTGGATTAGCAGGGGGATATGCACACCAACAGCCTGGTGTCAACCAACAATAAGCGCGAACGGGTGCTGCTTATCCTGGCTGCGTTGTTTGTTGCGCTGATTCGCATTGCGCTTACCCTGGCCCGGCATCTGCCCTGGTACAGCCTCTGGCCTTTGCTCGTCTGGGGTGCCTGTGCGCTGCTGCTGCACATCGGGCTGACCTGGTTGCTGCCCCTCCGCGACCCGATTATCCTGCCGGTTGTGATGCTCATGGCTGGGTGGGGGATAGTCCTCACTGCCCGGCTGGCACCAGCCTTCTCCACCCGGCAACCTATCTGGCTGGTGGTGGCAGCGCTGGCATCACTGGCCATTGCCCGGCTTTCCCCCGGCCTCCGCATTCTGCGCCGTTACCGGTATTCCTGGCTGATCGCCGGGATAATTCTGTTGGCCGCGACCCTCATATTCGGCGTAAACCCTTCGGGCGGGGCCAATGCCCCAAGGCTCTGGCTTGGATTTGGTTTCATCTATTTTCAGCCATCTGAGATATTGAAATTGCTTATGGTTATTTTCATGGCCAGCTACCTCGCAGATAAACGTGATATCCTGTCCGTGAAGCCACTACGTGTCTGGAAAATAACCCTGCCCACACCCCAGTATATCGCCCCTCTGCTGCTGATGTGGGGATTTTGCATGATCCTGCTGATCTGGCAGCGCGACCTGGGCACAGCATCCCTGTTTTTTATCATCTTCCTGGGTATGTTGTATGTCGCCACTAACCAGACTGGTTATTTGCTTGTCGGCCTTGTTCTGCTGATGCTGTCCGGGTTGGCAGGTTACTTTTTGTTTGATGTGGTGCGTTTGCGTGTTGATGCCTGGCTGAATCCCTGGCCTGAGGCCTCAGGGCGGGCCTTTCAGATTGTCCAGTCCCTGCTGGCGATTGCTTCCGGCGGCCTTTTTGGACAGGGCATTGGGCAGGGCTCGCCGACTTATATCCCGGTGGTGCACTCCGATTTTGTCCTGGCCGCCATTGCTGAGGAATGGGGCCTAATGGGTGCAGTTGGCGTGATCGCCAGTCTGGCAATATTGATCTTCCGGGGGTTGCGTATCGCTGCAAAGAATGTCGACCAGCCATTTAAATCACTGCTCGCTGCCGGGATAAGCCTGTCGCTGGGTATCCAGTCGCTGCTCATTGCCGGGGGTGTTCTGAAGCTCATCCCGCTAACCGGAGTCACATTCCCCTTTATCAGCTACGGGGGAAGCTCCTTGCTCTCAGGTTTCGTCATGATCGGACTTTTATGGCGTTTATCTGACCCAGCCACCAATCGCAGGATAGACCAGCCCATCTTTTCAGAGCCGTCGCTGGAGTTCACACCTTGACTCGCGCCTTGCAGCGTCTGAGCATCGCACTGGCCCTGTTGTTTATCGCTGTCGGGCTTACCTTTGGCTATTGGTCGTTGATCCGCAGATCCTGGTTGGTCGGGCGGGATGATAACCCTCGCCTTGTGCTGGCCGAACAGCGTATTCAGCGAGGCACAATTTTTGACCGAAACGGGGGCATTCTTGCCGAATCAACCCGTGATCCCGGTTCTGGCCTGTACACACGCCAATTCCCCCATCCTGAAGTGGCATCTGTTGTGGGATATTACAGCTTGCGCTATGGTGTGGGTGGAATTGAGGCTGCCTTCGATGACCTGCTGCGCGGCAATTACCAGGTAACAGTTGGAGAGCGACTGGCCCGGGTTTTTTTACACAAAACACAGGTGGGCGGTGATATCCGGCTGACCCTTGATCTTTCTGCCCAGCAAACTGCCATGGCGCTGCTGGACGGCTATGCCGGGGCAGTGATAGTCCTGAGCGTGCCCGAAGGAGATGTCCTTGCGCTGGTCAGCAGCCCTTCTTTTGACCCTGCTGCGCTTGACGCGAACTGGGAAGACCTTGCCGGGGACCCCACCGCGCCCCTTCTGAACCGGAGTACGCAGGGTCTTTATCAGCCCGGGACCATCCTCCAGAGCGTTCTCCTTGCTGCCGGTTTGAACAGTGCGTGTCTGTCGCTTGAGGATTCCATTTCTCCGGTTCTGACCAGCCAGGTAAATGGGCTGCTTCTTCCCTGCGCTGCAAGCTCGGATGGCGTGGAGACGCTGGCCGCGGCCTATACGGCTGCCTGCCCGGCCCCATTTGTTGAAGCCGTTCAGGCCATTGGAGAATTACAGCTCCTTGCCGCGCTCCGGGACTTTGGCCTGCTGGCTCCCCCGGAATTTATCCTGCCTTCTGAATCGTCCGGTCAGGTTACCAGCGTTCCCGACCTGGCCCTTGGCCAAAGTGATCTGATGGTGACTCCCCTGCAGATGGCGCTGGTTGCCGCAGCCTTTGCTGACCATGGGCAAATTCCCCCGCTCCGGCTGGTTTCTGCCACACGCCAGGCCGGGGGCAGTTGGGAAACACATAGGCCGTCCGGGTTCCCGCGAGGAGCAGTGAGCCGGGCGGCTGCCGATGCGGTTGCCGGGTTGATGGCCCAGGCAGTTAATAATGGATCCGCCCGGCAGGCCGCCATTCCCGGGTACGCCGTGGCCGGTCACAGCGGCATTGCCATCACCGGACAGGATGGGACCTATAATGGATGGTTTATCGGGTTTCTCCGCGTCTCGGAGGACCGAAGCATCGCCGTGGCAGTCCTGGTTGAGAATACGATACAGACTGGTCTGGCCGCCTCAATCGGCGGACAGGTGCTCCAGGCTGCTGCTGCTGTATACCCGTAAAAAGAGGCCGGGTTAAGCCGGCCTCCTGGCAGCAGTCACACCACTATTCACGAGACGATTCTAAGTGTTTCTTCCCACAGCATATGAAGCCTTTCGGCGGCTGAGGTGTTTCCTGCATCTCTAAGTTGCTCAACGAGTTCTCCCATCACTTCCGCAAGGTCCGGGGACAGCTCATCACTTCGGCTGTGCAGAAGGTCAAGCGCAGCGCTGTCGCTCTCTGCGGATAGCAGCGCATTCATCAGGCGCAGTTCAGGCGGCGCTGCAGCTTCAAGAATTTGCATCACAGTATCTCGTATCTGCTTCAACCGGCTGGAAACCTCAACATTGCCAGCCTTGCGCGCCTCCTCTAAATTAGCCTGCAAAACCGACAGGAACACATCATCAATGCGCTCGACATTGTTGACAATCGCCTGTGTGAGATCGGGTGATTGGATCAGCATTTTCAGCGTGTCAACTGCCCGCTCAACAATCGCACGGGACCGTTTCTCAAACTCCGCTGCCACTGATAGCAAGATATCGCGGGCACCCGAAAGCCGTTCGCGTTCCTCTTCCGTCCTGACCGAATCGATCCGTTCCGTGAGCAATTGAAATGTTGAATAGTCAAGCAGCCCACGTCCCAGCGAAGCGTAGGCGGCAATCTTGATATCATCACCGGCTGCCCGCACAATCAAATCCACAAACTGTTTCCGCGTGATGCCCTCGCCAAGCGCTTGCAGGTCCTCACTGGCCTCTGCCAGTGCTTCTTGCTGTGCCTTCACCTCTTGCCCGGCTTCGGTTGTGTCAAGCAGTTTGGTGCGCAGGTTCAGGAGCCGCAGTGCCCGCCGCTGGTCGCCATCCTGGCCAATACTCTGGGCTGCTGCTGCAAGCATTTCAAGGAACAGGACATCGACCATTTCCGGGTTCTCGTTGATCAACGCCTCGGCCTCTTCCTTACTGGAGGCACTGACAACCTGTTCGAGCAGGCCCATCATCTGGCGCTGTTCTTCAACCATATCTTTGGTGATCCCGTCAGCCTCCAGAACCTGGTCGATCAGGCCCTGAAAGGTGAGCGCCATCGATGGTTGGAGCAAATACCCCCGGGGAGCATCTTCAGGAAGGGCGCGCATGACCGTTTCGACCATATCTCCGATGATGCGCTCGCGGTCGCCCTGTTCAAGGTTGAGTTCCATCGGCACAAACGTGATTGCCAGTTGTTTTTCCGGATCATGGTACATCAACGGCGTGCCGATCATGCCCCTGTATCCGCATTGTGGACATATAATCAGGTTCACGCGCCCACTTAACAACCGTTCCTTAACAGTTGGATCAACGCCAACATCTAACACCTGTTCAAGAATGGCGCTGAAGGGCTGGTTACAACTTGGGCAGGTAATCGTCTGCTGAATTGGCATGAACTGAAATCCTTTCCTGGCATCTATGCCAGAGAGCAATGGCCCGGTGCCGGGCAAAATTGTAACATTCTATCCATTGCCAGACAATGGAAGTTCGAACGTGAATATGCTGCCCTTTTCTCTACCGGGCTCTGCCCACACCCTTCCACCATGTGCTTCAACAATAGACCGGACAATATACAGGCCCAGCCCAACGCCCTGTGTGTCGCGGGTCAGGGCATTATCTACCCGGTAAAAGCGATCAAAAATCAGGTCGCATTGAGCATCTGTCAGCCCGATTCCCTCGTCGCTGACCGAAACCTGGAGGGCGTCTTTCATCCTGCTCCCACTAATCATTATTGAGCCCCCCTCAGGTGAATACTTGATCGCATTGCTGACCAGGTTGGATATCACCTGCCCGAGGCGGCGTTCATCGCCCTGAGTTTCGGGGAAGTCTTTCGGGAATGCTACGGTGATACTGTGTTTGCTGGTCTGAGGGCCGAACTTGTTGGCAACCTTTTCAGCCAGCTTATCCAGTTTCACCGGCCCGGTATGCAGCTTGAATGTCCCCAGTTGCAGGCGTGACACATCCAGAAGGGTGTCAATTAACTCGGCAAGTTTGTCCGTTTCCTCGTCAATGACGGACAACCCATTGCGCAGCGTATTGCGGTCCCATTCGACTTCTTCGCGATTCAATGTACTGGCATAGCCCTTGATCACCGAGACCGGGGTCTTCAACTCATGAGAGACCATCGAGATGAACATGGTCTTTGCTTCTTCTGCTTCCCGGAATTTTGTTATGTCCCGTACATTGGCGATCACATTTCGGAGTTGGCCCTCACCATCAAACAATGGGGCGTAGGTGATTCCCACACTTAGTGATGAATCACTGGTATGCCGCAGATCGCCTTCAACATACAGGATGCTTTTCTCATTTAAGGGCCAGCCGCCTGCAACCGCTTCACCCAGGTCTAGCCGTGATGTCCGCGAAGACCAGCGGATTACGTCATCATGATGGGCTTCCTGGGCTTCATCAACGCCCCAGCCAGTCATCCGGCTCAAGGCCAGATTGAGGCTCTCAATCGACAGGTCCGGAGCCAGGATCATGATACCGTCTGCGCTGTGTCGAAGTATCGCATCCAGGCGCAGTTTGTCAGCCGTCACCTGCTCATAGAGGCGTGCATTATGGACAGCAATAGCAGCCTGATTGGCAAAGCTTTGCAGGAACTTCGCATCCCGGGGGGCAAACTGGCTGCCTGGTTCCCGGAAGATATAGACCACTCCAATCAACTCTTTCCCAATAGCCATGGGTAGGGCGACCACCTGATGAAAGCCTGGGCCAGCAGCCTGTGCCACGATCTTCATCTTGCGGTCAAGCTCGGGGATCACAAAGCTGTCTGGATCTTCGTGGGGGATATCGGTAAGCAGAGGGGTAAAGATGTGCAAAAGAGCCGAGTTTATCCCATAACTGGCCCTTACCGTGAAGGCATTTTCGTTCTCTGATAGCGCAATCAGACCAGCCCTGCCGCCGAGAAGTTCTGTTGCTGAGCGGAGGATCATCCGCAAGACCTCGTTCAGGCTTAATTGCGAGGTCAACGCCCGTGTGATATCAAGCAGGTAATCACGCTGCCGGATCAGGTGGTCGATCATGCTGGAAAACATGAATTGATTGTATCATGCCCTGGTCAAAAAAATATGCTGCCCGGTGAACAGACAGCATATTTCTTATATGATTCTATTAAAAATCTTTTACATTATAACGGTCTGCAAGCTAAAAAACCTCGTGCAGATGCGGGATCATGGGCGGAAAGAGATTCCGCATAGCAACCTGTGCCGCGGGTGAAGGGTCTCCCCAGCCCCGGAAACGGAAATCCGCCGGGTCATGGGTGCCGTAGACCAGCGCCGTCAACCCCTGAATGGTCACAACAGCATCGGGTGTCAGGCTGGAATGGCTAACCGTCAACACCCCATCCTCGACCGCAAGCTGCCATATGCCCTCGTTCCATGGGCACAGCAGGTCGGCTATGCCGAGAACAACCTGCCCAGTGCCTGCTTCCATACCACCAAGACCTGCCACATCCATCACCCGACCCATTGGTGGAAAAAACCAGCGCTCTACATTGATACGCAGGTCAGGCCACCACGTTTCAGGCTGTTCAGTGGGCGAAACCAGGATTTCAACCGTCTCTGCTTGGTCAATATGACGGGCAATCCAGCTCAGCAGCAGGTAACGTCCCCGGCTGGTACGGTAATATAACCGCTGCGCATTGAAGGTGAACATGGTCGGCATATCGCCCTTTAGCGAGTAGAGCATCAGCCCCTCAACTTCGCCATTCGCCTTCGCCAGGGCAACCCATACGCCATTGCGCCGGATGGCGCTTTCCTTGTCAGGGTAGTCAAAGAGGCCCAGGCCATGCGTCGACATTCGCATGGCCTCAAGGTAGTTACGGTAAGTATCATAGGCCTCTGTAATCGAGTACAGTTCAACCTGACCTTCAATTTCCTGGCTGATCAACGGCAGCAGCCCGGCTGGAGAAAATTTAGCCATCCGCAGCATGGGAAAAGCCACGTAGCCGAGCCGCTGGTAGAACGATTCGCGGAACGGGTAGAGTGTGGAGAATACCTGCCCCTGATCGTGTGCTGCTGCCAGTAGGTGCCTCATCACCTGTTTTGAGTATCCTTTCCGGCGCGCTCCGGGGTGGGTCGCCACCCCCCACACGCCGCCGGCTGCAAACAGCCCGCCCCGTACATTTTGCGTCATGGCCGTGGATGCGGCAGTAGACACTGCTTTGCCGTCCTCAAACAGGGACACACAGGTGACGCCCTGGCGCTGCCTGAGCAGGTCAATACGCTCCTCCCTGTCGGGCATCGGCGGACTGGCTCCAAGGCTATAGGCGACCAGCCAGTATTGGATGTCTGGCCTCTCTTCGTTGGGAACCACACGAACATCGATTGAAGGCATCAAATATCCTCTGGGCTGGCTCAGATCATTCCTCTGTTACTTCCTCAAGCACCTGATCCAGGATGTCCAGTGCTTCATCAGCCAAGGCTTGGCTGATATTCAATGGAGGCATCAACCGGATCACGCTGGTGCCTGCACCCAGCAGTAACAGCCCTTTTGAAAAGGCTTTATCCACAATTGCGTCCCGCAGTTCATGATCCGGCGTCTTCCGCTCACGATCGCTGACCAGCTCAATACCGATCATCAACCCTTTCCCACGGACATCACCAATCACCGGGTATTTCTCTGCAAGCCCACGCACACGCTTTAGCAAATAGTCTCCCATCTCTGCAGCGTTAGCCATCATCCCGTTTTCAATCAGCCGGAGCGTGGCAAGCGCAGCGGCGCAGGAAACCGGGTTGCCACCAAAGGTGCTCCCATGAGCACCCGGCGGCCAAACCATCAGCCGCTTGCGAGCAATAATGGCACCCAACGGCATGCCGCTGGCCAACCCCTTTGCGCTGATCACAATATCCGGCTCAACACCAAAATGCTCGATGGCCCACCACTTTCCTGTACGTCCAATCCCACTTTGCACCTCATCAGCGACCAGCAGGATTTTGTGCCTGTCACACAGGTCACGCAGGGCAGGGAAGAACCCATCCGGTGGTACAACGTAGCCGCCTTCACCCAGAACAGGCTCAATGAAGATGGCAGCCACGTCCTCTGGCGATGCTTTCTTTGCCAGAACAGTATTTTCAATATAGGCCACCGTGGCTTCTCCCTGATCGCGGTACCCTTCCTGGTTAAGCGTCGGGCGGTACGGGTTCGGGTAGGGAACATGAATAACTCCTGGCAGGAAAGGCGCAAAGCCCTCTCGCTGCTGGTTTTTGCTGGCGGTCAGCGACAGTGCACCGAGTGTGCGCCCGTGGAATGCGCCATAAAACGCGATAAACTGCTGTGCGCCGGTGGCATATCGGGCCAGTTTGATCGCAGCCTCTACCGCTTCGGCCCCTGAGTTAGTCAGGAAAGTCTGGGCATCTTCTTTGAAAGGGGCAATTTCATTCAGCTTCTCGGCCAGTTCAACCGCAACTTCATAATGAAAATCAGCCAGACAGATATGGAGAAACTTTTCTGCCTGGTCTTTGATCGCCTGGACCACTTCCGGATGGGAATGCCCGGTTGAAGTAACGGCAATACCGGTCATCATATCAATGTAGCGATTCTCGTCCACGTCCCACACTTCTGCGCCCTTTCCGTGCCCAATGACCAGTGGGTAGGAGCGAGGGAGCGAGGGCGAAAGCACTTCGACATCCCGGCCAATAATCTTTTTGGCTGCAGGCCCCGGAATTTGTGATACGGTGGTGTCTGTATTTTTCATTGTTGAAACTCCTGTTGTAAGAATAGTGTCAGGCTAGCGCCTGCGTTGTGGGCCACGCATGGCCTGTTTGATATCGTCAATGCTGATAACGCCAATAAACGTATTGCCGGATACGACCGGGAGGGTTTCAAAGCTGCTTCGCTCGATCTCACGAAGGGCTGCCCAGAGCGTCTCATCCGGACGAAGCGCCGGAAACGTGGTGGTCATAATATGGGCAATTGTCACGGGAGACCGGTCATCTGGTCTGCGCCTGACTGCCTGGAAGGGGACCAGGCCAACGATCTGCCCGGTCTGGGAAACCACCGGGATAGCCTGCCCCCGCCTTAGCAGTTCGCGAGTGTGTTCCAGGGTGACCATCTCCCAGGGTGCAAAGGTAACTGCCGGTTTGCGGCATTGCTCCCCGACAGTGATCTCCAGCAACCTCCTGCGCTGGTATACTGCCTGCGCTTCCTGCCATGACCCCAACAACACAATCGCTGAAAGTGCAAGCCACATCAGCATTACGGCCTGGCTGAAAAGGTGCCGCCACAGCACAGTGTACATGATAAAACCCGCCGCGCTCAGCCATCCCAGCCACGCCACCAGTTGAGTTGCCCGCAGGTAACCTGTAGGCGAGGCCAGTGCCGCCCGGATGATGGTGCCCCCGTCCATGGGGAAGACAGGTAGCATGTTGAAGAAAAAAAGGGCTGCATTAACCCATAATGAATAACTTATGAACAAGGTGCTCCCAGGCAAAAAGGCCAGTTCGGATGGCCGGAATGCCAGCAGTCCTCCAGGGGCTATCACATACATTCCCCCGGCAAGAATCAGCGCAATGGCCAGGTTGGCCAGCGGCCCTGACAGCGCAATAATCAATTCCTGCCAGGCATTAACCGGGCGAGCGCCCAGGTAAGCCAACCCGCCAACCGGCAGAAGGATAATCCGACCCGGCATCAACTTTTGCCAGCGTGCCTGCAGCCCATGTCCGATCTCATGTGCAAGCACCGCCCCAAACAGAATGACTATGCCCAGTATCCCGTAGAGGGCGCCCTTGACACCACCCAAAAACCGCCAGCCCTGCCATGCTCCCAGTGCGGCGACAATAAAGAACGTCAGATGCACTTCAACGGTGATGCCGGCGACTTTTACTACCGGGATGCTGCCAGAGCGCCACACTGTTCACTTCACCATATCAAGTGTAATAACCCGCAGTCATCTCCTGTGGGTCAGCGAAGGCCTCCCCAGGACAGGACGGCCCTTCCACCGGATTTCAAATCCAAACGCAAGCCGGATCATGCCCTCTATCAGGATTAGTCCCGCAATCAGGCTGCCAAGCGGATAGGTTATTGCCGACCATGGGGGGATACGGAACGCAACCACGCGGACCACGCCATAGTAGACCGTCTGTATCAAAACCACCGTCCCCATGAGCAAAGCAGGATAAAACAACCCGGCCACTGCCGCCCAGGTCAGGAGGATTGCAGGGACAACATTTACTGCCATATTCAACACTACCAGCATCATTGAGGCGGCCCAGCCGTTGGTGATTTCAACTGAGGCCTTCAGGCAGCCAGCTCGGATTTCCCTCAGCCCTGTATATAGCCTGACGCGCAGGAGCTTTGGGCCATTTCCCACAAACACCCGATATCCGGCAGAATGGATATTCCGGGCCAGAGGAATGTCATCCATCATCCTGTTACGAACTCCGGCATGCCTACCCGCAGATTCGTAGGCCTCTCTCCGGATAAGCATAAACTGCCCGTTGCCGATAACAGTTTTACTCTTTTGCCGGTTCATTAGATGCGGTGGGAACATCAATAGCAGTGGCAGCAGAATGGCTGGCAGCACAACCCGCTCCCATAATCCCGCCATCTGGTACCAGGGCTGAAGGGTAAGCAGGTCAATCTCCTGACGCTCTGCAAAGGCGATGGCCTGGCTAATCAATCCCGGTTCCGCGAAGGTATCAGCATCCATAAAGCACAACCAGTCGCCTGTGGCATTCAGGTAGCCCCTGTGGCAGGCCCACTGCTTGCCGTTCCACCCCTCTGGCTTTTGTCCCGGTACGATGATCTGCGCTCGCTGGTCCTCTGCCGCTACCTGTGCCAGAATGCTGGCCGTCTGGTCTTCCGAATCGTCGTCCACAAAGATCAGTTCAAGGTTAAGATAATCCTGTGCAACCAACCCGCGGGCACATTGCCAGATATTGCGCTCCTCATTGCGGGCCGGGACAATCACCGACACGACGGGCTGACGCACAGGGGGGAGCTGTTCGGGCAGGGTGTCCAGGAACTTCAGTCCGGCCATAGCTGCCCAGGCGAAAAACAGCACAATAGCTGCTGTATACACAAGCAGTAACAGGGTCAGCAGTTCCATGGATTGGCGCTAGCTCTCCGGTGTCTCTTTGGGTGGCAGGCCATAGACCAACACACCTGCGGCGGCGATCACAAATCCCGTCAGCATGCCCACCGCCTGCAGCCAGCCAAAAAGAGGGCCATCCTCACCTATATGAGTGCCAAAACCAAGTACATCGGCCATCGTGGCTGCTGTGGAGAAAACCAAGCCGGTCAGCCCCAGCCGCACCCCGATATCACGTGCCAGCCGACGGCCCTGCTTCAAAATGGCATATGCCATTACATACCCACCCGTGATAACCAGCACAATCCCGCCCAGCATCATGAGCATCTGGGCCATGCCGATACCGGGTATGGCATCTGCATCCACTGCTCCGGGGAAAATAGCCATAAAGAGTACAATTCCCCCAAGAATGATGGTAAATACTCCCAACTGCGCTGTCCGGCTCATTCTCTCGCTCTACCTTGTTCTTACTCTGGCAGGGCCTGCTGCAGCAGGCGCAACCAGTTGCCCCCCAGAATTGCCTCGATCTGTGATGCCGAATAACCCATATTGTTGAGAACAGGCCTAATTTTTACCAGATCGGCCACACTATCCATTCCTGACGGCACATGTTCCAGCCCGAATCCGCCGTCAAAGTCGCTGCCCAATCCAACATGGTTGGCGCTTCCGGTGACCTGGCATACGTAATCAATTGCCTCACAAACAACATCCAACCCAACCTCGTCCCTGGAATCGCCTTTTGCCCAGCCAGGCTTTAAAAAACGGTTGTAGGGAACAATGCCAATCACCCCCTGCCGTTCAGCGACAGCGCAGATCATCTCATCCGTTAAACCTCGCGTTGTCGGGCAAAAAACGCGTGGGTTGGCGTGGCTGACCAGCACCTGCCCCTCAAAATGATCGAGCGCCTTGAAGTAAGCTTCCTCCGCAATATGGCTCAGGTCAAGCATCATTCCGAGCCCGGACATCAGTTCCAGCAGGGTCTTCCCGGCAGGCGTCAGGTCCCCCGGCTCGTGTGTGCCCCCGGCATACCGGGTGCGCTCCCATGAAAGCCCGACAATTCGCACACCGCTTTCGAACCATTCTTCAACCTGCTCAGGCTCAACAATAGGATCGGCGCCTTCCATGAGTGTAAGAAGGCCAATCTGCCGTCCATCTTCGTCATCGCTTTCCTCCCAGGACGCAATTACCCCGGACAGATCATCTTTGTTTGCAATCAGCGAAAACTGCTCATGGCTGTCCGTCAGTCTGTGATAGGTATCAAGCTGGGCACGGGCAATGCGATAAGCCTCCTGGCTGTTTTTATAGCACTGGGTATCCCAGTCACCGCGGCGGAGATAATCAGGGGCGGCAAACAGCGTGGCGAATACGATCCCAACCCCCCCCGCAAGCCAATCCTCAAGGCCAAGCAGCGTATTACCGTTATGGAGTGGCGCATCAGTTCCAAGCTCCTTCTCCCTGATACTGCCAACCCCGGTTGTATAATCCCGGTTAAATGTCAGAATATTCCACGCAATGTCCTCGTGAGCATCGACAATCAGCGCCATGAATGATCTCCCGGCTATTCTGCTAACAGGTATTCGGCGATCAGGCGCGTCGTTGCTATCAGGCTGTCCATATGGGTACGTTCATAGTGATGCGAGGCATCCACGCCTGGCCCAATCAAGCCCACGATTACATCGCCCCCGGCGCGCCAGTAAGCCTCGCCGTCTGAGCCATAATACGGATAAATATCCAGCTTATACGGGATTGATGCGTCCTCCGCCAGACTTACCAACCTGCGCCTCATCGCAATATGGTATGGCCCGCCGGAATCTTTAACACAGATGCCCACGCTGAACTCGTCCGAGTTCTGGTCTCCGCCGGCGGCGGCCATATCCACGGTGAGCAGTTCGGCCAGTTCAACCGGGAAACCGGAAGCGGCGCCATGTCCCACCTCCTCATAGTTGCTGATATGGATCACCGACTGCTGGGCTGGCTGCAGTCCAACCTCGGCCAGAGCCTTCACCGCAGCATAGATGCAGGCTACCCCGGCCTTATCATCGAGGTGGCGCGACCGGATAAATCCTGCCTGCCCGACCTCAACACGTGGGTCAAAAGCAACAAAATCACCCACGGATATCCGCAGTTCGGTGACCTGTTCTGCATTGCTCACGTTCTCGTCGAGCCGTACCTCGTAGAAATTCTGCTCTCGCTTGAAAGTTCGGGCATCAGCGCCATAGATATGAACAGAGGCCATCGTGGGCAGAATGGTGCCCCGATAGGTCTTTCCTGATTGTGTCAATATGGTAATACCTTCGCCCTCAACCGCTCCCCACGACCATCCCCCCAATTGTGTCATTGCCAGCCGGCCATTGCCCTTGACCTGAGAGACCATGGCGCCAAGCGTATCAACATGGGCAGTCAGTCCCCGGGGTGCATCACTTGACTGACCCTCCCAGACACCCACCAGCGCTCCCTTCCGGCTTCGGGACAGGGACAGGGGGAGGGCGCTGAAGGCATGCTCGCAGTATGGAATCGCTTCTTCATGGTAGCCGGTCGGGCTTGGGATATTCAGCAACCCCACAAGAAACTCAACCAGCCCATCAGTATCAATTCTATAGTCAGCCATATCTTCTCCAATCTTCCATTCTCTGGTAAAACCTGAAACGCCCCATATCAAGGGGCGCCAGTAAGCAGAACAGTATTGACGTAGTCATGAGGCGTGGTATAAGCTAGTGGCTATGTCTCATCAGTTGTTTCGTCGTCGGAGATGTCCTTCCCTTCTCGTAGCCCTTTTCTAAACTCACTGATTGCTGAGCCTAACTCCCGTCCGACCTTGGACACTCGGCCCACACCAAAAAGCAGCAGTGCCAGTGCCAGAATAATCAGCCACTCAAATCCACCCATATTTCTTACTAAACCCATCTGGCAGGCCCTTCTTGAGCAATAAATCCGGATGTTATTAGACTCATTATAACACCGAACAACCAGGGAATACAATGAAGCAGAAACACTGTTTTGTACTTGTATTATTGACCTGCCATGCATTGAGAAAGCAGGAAGACACAGACAGGGGCGAAAACCAAAACGCCCCGGAACAGGGGCGTTTCCTGGTGGCGATGACTGGACTTGAACCAGTAACCCACGGCTTATGAGTCCGTTGCTCTGCCTTTGAGCTACATCGCCAATCTGTGCCTATTATAGCAATCCTTTCATGAGACTGGCAACAAAACATTGATCCTGAGGGCCGTATGCGTTAAACTTGTGGCAAATTGGCCCATTTAGGAGCCTTTCCGCCCTGCACTGTCTATCTCCAGACATGTGGCAGGGCAAACCCATGGAAAGGGGATGCTTTAATGCGTAAATATGAACTGATGGTAGTGCTTCGCGCTGATCTGGCCGAGGCAGATTTGACTGCGTTGATTGAAACCGTGGAAAACTGGATAAACACCAGTGGTGGTACCGTTCAGGAGGCCAACCACTGGGGGCGACGGCGGCTGGCATATCAGATCGACGGCGAGCGGGACGGATACTATATTGTATATAAACTCCTGCTTCCACCCAGTGCCCCGCCAGGGCTTGAGCGCTATTTAAGTATTGCTGAAGATGTGCTGCGATACCTTATCACACGTGACGAGAGTTAGCCTGATCGCCCGATCGCCGGCGAAAGAGCAATACAGATGAGCCGCGGACTTAACAAAGTTATGATTATTGGGCACCTGGGCCGCAATCCGGAGATGCGTTATACGCCTGGCGGGCGCCCGGTTACCTCATTCAGCGTGGTGACAACGCGCACCTGGACTTCTGCTGAAGGGGAGCGCCATGAAGAATCCGAGTGGTTTAATGTCGTTGCCTGGGGCAACCTTGCCGAAATCTGCAACCAGTATCTCAGCAAAGGTCAGCAGGTCTATGTTGAAGGACGCTTGCAGACGCGCGGCTGGGAGGACGAAGAAGGTAAAAAGCATTACCGCACTGAGCTTGTTGCCAATGAAATGATTGTGCTGGGGGATCGCCGCTCGCAGCCCCTGATGTCCTC
>JAFGNO010000159.1 GCA_016926985.1 Anaerolineae bacterium | reverse complement strand
GGTGGCCATATTCTGCCAATTGAGGAGCATACCCTCAGTGTTTACCCCCCTGAACTGGTTACTTGGACTATTTTCCCTGGACATTGGCATCGACCTGGGCACTGCCAATACGCTTGTCAGCGTCAGAGGGAAAGGGATTGTGATCAATGAACCATCCTGGGTGGCTGTTGAGAAACGGACCCGGAAACCACTGGCTATCGGCTCAGAGGCCCGCCAGATGGTGGGCCGGACCCCGGCTAATATCATCGCCATTCGACCGCTGCGCGACGGGGTAATCTCAGAGTTTGAGATCACTCAGGCTATGCTGGAATACTTCATTGGTAAAGCCCACGAGCAATCGTTGGTTCCGCTTCCCCGCCCCCGGGTGGTGGTGGGAATTCCCAGCGGCGTAACCGAAGTCGAGAAACGCGCTGTTTATGACGCCACCATGTCCGCTGGCGCACGCGAGGCCTTCCTGATTGAGGAGCCGATGGCTGCGGCGATTGGTGCCGGCCTCCCGATCACTGAAAGCCGGGGAAGTATGATTGTTGATATTGGCGGCGGCACAACGGAAGTCGCCATCTTTTCCCTGGGGGGTATTGTCATCAGCCGTTCCATCCGGGTGGCCGGTGATGAGATGGACGAAGATATCATCCAGTATATGCGCAGCAAATACAACCTGCTGATCGGCGAGAGAATGGCCGAACGAGCCAAGATCGAATGTGGTTCTGCCTTTCCCCTTCCTGAGGAACGATCCATCACTGTACGTGGTCGCAACCTGATCACCGGGCTGCCAGAAGCGGTAGATGTGTCATCGATTGAATTACGGGAAGCCCTTGCTACTTCCGTATCGGTTGTAGTGGACACCGTCAAAGATGCACTTGAAGAAACACCCCCAGAGTTGATCGCTGACCTGATGGAATGCGGAATCTGTATGGCAGGGGGGGGATCCCAGCTTGCCGGTCTGACAGAACGCCTTACGAAAGAACTCAACATGAGAGTATGGCTGGCCGAAGACCCGATGACCTGCGTTGCCCGGGGGGCCGGGCGTGTATTGGAAGACTATGATAACCTGCGCCGTGTGCTGGTGGGACTTGAACGCGGCAGCACCCACCATTATTAGCAGCAGGCTAATCGGGGTCATAGCTGTTGCCCCGAAGATATCCCTCACCAATAAAATACCTAATATGTTATATTCTATAGGGTGATCGCGCCTGCGCGATCTTGTGTTGCTGCCTGTATTGAGGTTCACATGCGCCAGGAAACCGGGCGGCTGATAACCCTGATCCTGCTGGGGATAGCCGCTATCTTGATAATCATTATCGGAAACCAGTCCGGAATCTTGCAGCCCATCACATCGGTCGTGATGGCCCCGCTGAGACCTGTATCCCGCCTGCTGTCTGATCTCACCGGAGATGCCGTCCGGCTGACTGATGAACGCGAGGAATATGCCATTCTTGAAACGCAGGTCTTTGAACTGGAGCAACTTGTTGCTGAAATGCAGATTGAAATTGTTGAGCTGCGGGCTATCGAGCAGGATTATAACCGGGTGCTGGGCTTGCTGAATTACGCCACTGACAACCCTGACCAGAACCTTGTTGCAGCCAATGTGATCGCGCGAGACACCTCCAGCTACCTCCGCCGTATCATCATCAACCGGGGCACACGAGATGGGATCCAGATCGGGAATCCGGTGATCAGCCATGAAGGGCTGGTTGGTCGCGTTGAAGAAGTTGCAGCCAATGCTGCCTGGGTGCGGCTGGCTATCGACCCCTCCAGCGCTATAAGCGCGCGCCTTTTGCAGGCTCTCGCGGAAGGCACCGTCATTGGACAGCTGCAGGGTGGGCTGCGAATGGAGTATATTCCGCAGGAAGCCTTGATCGAGATTGGTGATATGGTGCTCACCTCGGGCCTGGGTGGCACGCTGCCAGCCAATATCGTGATCGGGCAGGTGACCAGCGTCAGTCGCCCCCAGGCTGATCCCTTCCAATCTGCCGAGGTACGGCCCACCGTCAACTTTGAGCGACTGCGGGTGGTATCCGTTATCACCAGTTTCAGGCCAATTGATCTGACAGTATTTGAGGGCGAAACGCAGGCCGGAGGAAGTAACCGCCCATGAGCCTGCAACTGGGGATACCTCTCATTGTGCTGGCAAGTATTTTGCAGGGCGCCGTGCTCTCTCAGCTCCGGGTATTTGGCGGGCAGCCCGATCTGGTTATGGTCATTGTTTTAGCCTGGGCGGTCCTGGATCGGGCCCAGGAAGGGATTGTATGGGCATTTTTTGGAGGGTTGCTGCTTGATCTGTTCTCAGGAACCCCTCTGGGTGTATCCTCGCTGGCAATGATGCCCCTTGCTTTTGCGGCCAGCTTCATCGAATCGCGGATGTACCGCGAGAATTTCGTTATCCCAGTTGTTCTGGCGATTGTTGGCGCACTCTTATATCACATTCTGTATGTGCTGCTTATGAGATTTCTGGTCAACATCCAGATTGAATGGTCGGTTGTGTGGTGGTATGTGACACTCCCCTCCGTGGTGTTTGATATTATCCTGTTTGTGCCGACCCTGCGCATTCTCAGGTATCCTTATGATTGGCTGCATCCCCGCCAGGTGACGGTATAATCGGGCAATGAGCGGCAAAGTATCTCTCCAACCTGCCAGTGAAAACCTTTCCCGACAGCGGACTCTCCGCCTGTTGATCTTCCAGATCATGGTGGTGCTGATATTCATTGGATTGGCAGCCCGCATCTATGTGATCCAGTTTATCCAACGCGATATCTATGAGGCCCGCGCCAATGAGAACCGATTTGATGACATCAGTATCCCGGCGACAAGGGGAATCATCCTGGATCGTAATGGTGTTGCGCTGGCTGTCAATGTGGCCAGCGCCAATGTGACCGTCACCCCGGCGCTCCTGCCTGAGGACGACTTTGAAGAGATGGCTGTATTGGAACGATTAGCCGGCCTGCTCGGCATCCCGTTAAGCGGTGAGCTGACGACGGTCGATGAGCGGGGTATTCCACAGCGCAGCCTGCTGACAATGGTACGTGAGCAGCAGGGTATTGAGCCATTCAGTCCTGTTATTATCAAGTCTGACGTTGACCATGATATTGCCCGGCTCCTGATATCGGAACAAATCAATTACCCCGGCGTCGCGGTAGACTGGGTCTCGGTCCGGGAATATCCAACCGGCTCACTGACTGCCCATATTATCGGCTATATGGGGCCAATCCCCCCGGAACGCGCTGAGGAGTTTGAGGAGGAAGGGTATGTGCTGGATCGTGACCGAATCGGCTACGACGGCATTGAATTCTCTCTGGAAAATTACCTTGCCGGCACCCCCGGGCTGCAACGGGTGGAAAGAGACGTGGCAGGGCGCATTGTACGAACCCTGGGCGAGTCGAGGCCAGCACAGGATGGCTACAGCGTCAGGCTGACACTGGACAGCGATTTACAGCAGGCCGCCCAGGAAGCTCTGGTTGATATGATCAACCAGCTTAAAGTCACCAACCCTGATAACCTGATCGGTTATGACCGAGGCGTGGTCATTGCAACCAACCCACGAACCGGTGAAATCCTGGCGATGGTCAGCTGGCCCACTTATGACAACAGCCGCTTTGCACGGAATATCGACTACACCTATTACGAACAGGTTCTGCGCGACCCCCTGCGCCCGTTGTTCAATCAGGCGGTGAACTCCCAGTATCCACCCGGATCCATCTTTAAAGTCATCACAGCAACCGGTGTGCTGGAAGAAGGCGTGGTTACCCCTGAATACGAGATCACAGACCCCGGCCTGATCCTGCTTGAGGACCGCTATTATCCCAACGACCCGGGCCGCGCCCAGCCTTTTGTTTGCTGGCTCGAGCAGGGACATGGCAGTGTTAATTTTATCGAGGGGATAGCCTGGTCGTGCGATGTTTACTTCTACAAGGTTGGCGGCGGTTACCAGGATGAGGTGCCCGTAGGGCTGGGGATCACCCGGCTGGGTGCGTGGATGAGTTTCTTTGGGCTGGGCCAACAGACAGGCATCGAATTGGCCGGTGAAGCGGCAGGATTCATTCCCTCTCCAGACTGGAAACGAATTGTGTGGGGGGAAAGCTGGTCAACGGGCGATACCTATAACTCAGCCTTTGGGCAGGGCTACGTGCTGGCAACCCCGCTACATATGATTAACGCATTGAACACCATCATCAATGATGGTATTCAGGCCAAACCCACCTTGATCCGCGAGATACTGGATACAGAAGGCCGGGTAATTGCCGGGTTTGAGCCAGTGCTGCATGATATCCGGGAGGAAATCCGCGCCTACTGGCTCGAACAATACGGCGAGTTCTATCCAGAAACACTCAGCGATACGTTGAGCTATGTGCGAGCCGGAATGCGGGCAGCCGTAACCATTGAGGGCGGTACGGCGAGAACTGCCCAAAATGACTATCTGCCCTATGTGCCAATAGCCGGGAAAACCGGCACAGCAGAGTTCTGTGACAATATCGCAGCTTCACTTGACCAGTGTTTCTACGGGAACTGGCCAGCACATGCCTGGTTTATGGCCTACGCCCCATACGAAAACCCGGAAATCTCAGTCATTGCCTTTGTCTACAACGGCGGTGAGGGCTCCGCGATTGCCCTACCGGTCGCTGCCGAAGTGATGGATGCCTATTTCCGCATTAAAACAGAGCGCGCACTCCAGGCATCCCCATCTGATTAACCGGATTCGGGTGTAACCAGCTCAACCTGCATCAGGTTAGTTGTGCCCGGCATATTTGGGGTAACCCCGGCTGTAATCACCACACGCTTTCCTGCCTCAATCAAGTTTACTTTCAGCGCCTTACTAACAGCATTCCTGACCATCTCATCAGTGTTTCTGGCCTCTGAACAGAGGAGCGGGATCACACCCCAGGTTAATAACAACTGGCGCTGTACCACGGGATCTGGCGTCATAGCGATGAGCAGGGCATGTGGTCGGTACTTGGCAATAGTCTTCGCGGTGGTCCCGCTGGCGGTTGAGGCAATGATTGCCTGGGCACGCAGGTGATAAGCCGTCTCACACGTTGCATGACTGACGGCATCAGTCACATCGCCAAAGTGCTCAATATGATTGGGGGCAAGCCAGGGTCCTTGCAGAGTTGCTGACTCAATCTCATTTGCAATCCGCACCATGGTAGACACTGCTTCAAGCGGATAACTCCCAACAGATGTTTCACCGGAGAGCATAATTGCATCGGTGCCATCCAGAATGGCATTGGCAACATCGCTCGCCTCTGCCCGGGTTGGTCTTGGGTTCCTGATCATTGAATCCAGCATCTGGGTAGCGGTGATCACCGGTTTGCCAGCCTCATTGGCCAGTCGAATCAGCCGCTTCTGTACCATGGGAACACCCTCGGCTGCAATCTCAATGCCGAGGTCGCCGCGTGCCACCATGATGCCGTCGGCAACTTCGATAATCTCCACAATAAAGTCGAGCGCCTGCGGCTTTTCGATTTTTGCGAGCACCTTTACCGGGCATCCCGCCCCCTGCTGTTCAATTTGATCCCTGAGCTGCCTGATATCATCTGCATGGCGCACAAATGAGAGTGCAAGCCAATCAACCCTCTGTTCGATGGCAAATACCATATCAGCAAAGTCTTTTTCCGAGATAGACGGAATTGACAAGCGGGTGTCCGGCAGATTCAGACCCTTTCTATTCCCAACCACCCCACCATTGACAACACGGCAGACGATTCCCGTGTCGGTAACAGACTCGATCCGCAGGCCAATAAGCCCATCATCAATCAGAATGCGCTCACCAGGCACGACATCATCCGGTAGTTTTTTATACTGAACCGGGATAACCGCCCTGACCGGGTCATCCTCCACCTCCACCCGGTGACCCTCCACGTCGCTGGTGGTAATCAGGATGGTTTCGCCGGTTTTGATAGATACGCCGCCGTCCCGCATCAGGCCCACGCGGATCTTGGGGCCTTGCAGGTCGGCCATTATGGCAACCGGCACCCCGGTTTCTTTTGATGCCTTTCGGATATTGTCAATGGTAACAGCATGCTCATCAAGAATGCCGTGGGAGAGGTTAAGCCGGGCCACGTTCATCCCGGCACGAAGCATGGCAGCCAGCATCGGAATATCTCGCGACGCAGGCCCAATGGTGCAGACTATTTTGGTTCGAATCATTATGCCCTTCCTGACATTAATACCGGTGAGTACCCATCATAACATTAGTCAGAGAAGGGCAAAGCGTCAAGCCTGCCAGCCTGCTGGCTGTTCTGTATTCAGTTGGTTGATTGGAATCGGGATCAGGGCAGGCACAGACCGCTCAAAAGGGACCGATCTGTTACCGCCTGCGCTAACCGGGCCGGAAAAACGCTCGCCGACTATTCAACAAAAATCTCGACGCGCTCGCCTTCAATATCATCCTGGGCATCGATGATTTTTCCGTGCTGGCCCTCCTGGATCGCCTGCATGACTTCCTGAAAATCAAAGCCATCCAGTTCCGGCGCAAATCGAGCACCCATCCGCATCCCGGCGTTTATCAAGCCAAGCGGGATATTGATGTGCGCCTTGACCCGTCCCGTATCGGAACTGGTCACACGCACCCTCAAGAAACGGGGTTCAGCCATGGACGGGCTTGTGGGTGATGACTGTGACTTCCCGGAAGCGCTCTGGAGCGCTTTGAGCAGCTGCGCCCCTTCCTCTGCCGAAATCTTCCCTTCAGCTACCATGTTCAGTATTTTGAGTCTTTCTTCTGCAGTTGACATTTGTACCTCCTCACCTCCATATAAATCACATCAGCCATAAAACCGGTCAGATTTCTCTCCTCATGCTGATAAAGCGACGCTTCTCAGCAAATCCTGCCCTGACGAGCAGTTCTTGTGAGACTTCTCCCACATCGTTTGTTTCGAGACGGGCAAGCCGATATCGATCTGCTTTCAGCCGAAGCGCAAACCGCAGCAGCTCTGTCCTGACCGCCGGGTCGCTGACCATCTGGTCCTGGAACAGGGTCATGGTCAGCTTCTGTCCACCGGCTGACTGTACCCACAGAACGCCTGCAAACCGGTCAGGATGCGCCGGATCGGGCAGCACCCAGTGTTCTCGCCGTCCAGTGATGTCGTAAGCAGCAAAACCGGAAAGTGTGTCAGCCACATCGAGCCGGGTGACAGGGCGGGTCCAGGCCATAGCTCCCGGACGAGCCCGGTTAAAAATCAGATCGATCTCCTTACCGATTTCCCCCGGTTGTCTCAACCGGACCTCGCCTGATAAAGGCTTCTGGCCTTCCCAAGCCGGGTATACCATACCGGCTTCCCACTGAGACATGCGGTCCTGCCGCTCAAATCCCAGGCTTTCATAAAGGGCAATTGGGGCCGGATCGCCTGCATCTACCTGGAGGCATACCCAATCCCCTCTGCGGCGGCCAGCCAGCGCCAGGGTCTCATTCATTAGCTGGCGAGCAATGCCCTGCCGTCGATAGTCAGGGTGAACAGCCACGTTGGCGACCAGCCAACCGGGCCCCAGAAAAGGGTGATCCCCGGCGCGATACAGGCTGGCATTGCCTACTACCCGGTCGTTTGCTCGCCAGACATATCCCGTCGCAATGCCCAGCCGGAGAGCTGAATCAAGCAGAGCCAGGGGAAGAAGTAAAATTCCCAACCGGCCCATCGCCTTCATTTCGCGGATAGCATTGCGCCCCCCGGAGTCCAGACGTCCAGCAAAACACAGCTCAATCAGCTCGGCAATCTGGCTCAAATCGCGATCGATCCGCGCTGGCTGCAATCCCTGCCCACGCCGGGTAGCTGTCCGTAAATTAGCCAGTGCTGCCGACATTTTTACCCTTTACCTTCCAGCACTGAAAGCAATTCTTCTGCTTCCTGAACTGACACCTTGCCTTCCTCAAGCATTTTAAGGATCAGGAGACGTTCTTCTTCGCTGACCGGGTCACGCGACTTCGTTGCAGCATCGAAATCAATGGAAAATCCCAATCCACTTCCCCGGTCTGCGTATTTCTGCGTGCGCTCCGTTTCATATTCAACCCGCCGCTTGGCTGCTTCGACTTGCCGTTTGGCAATATCCAGGCGTTTCTCAACGTGTCGGCGCACCCGGTCAGAAATATTCTCAGCAAGGCTGGATTCCAGCACGGAAAACTGTGCTTCAAGATCCGCGGTCATGTCGGCAATACCCTGACTCAATTCGCGACCAAGTGAAAAACTGTAGGTATAGGTGGCCTCATCATCATGGACAGCCTGAGACTTGATCGTCACTTCGCGCGCTGAGAGAACATTGACCAGTGCTTCCCCATCACCAAGCACAAAAACCTGCTGTCCTTCCTCATCCAGCACCTGGACATCAGAACCTGCCTGCACCGGAACTTCTGATGGGACCTGGAAGCGCACACTGCTCTCAGCCTGTACCCGTATCGTTACTCCCCCATCGCAGGACAAACTAAATGTAGACTCCGGCAAAATGGCTGTGCGGATTGCAATGTCTCCGGTTACATTCTCTACACTGAGATTATTGGCAAAGTTACGACCAAGCAGATCGCCGACGACATTGCCAATGGAGCAGGGGGCCTTCAAATCTTGAAGAGTGATTCCCCCATCCACGCTACCAACAACAATCTCCCCGTTGATATCACGCAGCCTGGCTTCGCCAAACATGGTATTGATCGTCAGGGCGCCCATCCTTCGCGCATAGCACGAGCCCCTGATACTCTCCAGAACAACCGGGCCATTGATACCCTTCAGGTGGAGATTGCCCACCACTTCCAGAAGTTCGATGCTGGCATTCTCCGGCACGCGAATGGTCGTGTTGCCGGAGCTGTTGACCGTGGCAATGTTTTCGGCTTCATCAACTTCCAGATTAATTGTGTGTCCCTCAATCCGCGTATCATCCCGATCAGAGCCACGAATTTCAAGATTGCCATTACAGGTGACACGCAAATGGGGTGACAGCCCCAGATCAAGTTTTTCTATATCCACCTCATAACCTCCTGTCACTCATCCCCACGCAGCATTTCCAGCGCTTCCTCAGAACTGATCTCGCCTTTATATAACCGGTCAAGGATGGCGCTTCGTTCCTCTTCACTCAATCTCGTACTGGATCGATCAACGTAGTCGCTGATCACCTCAAAGCCCATCGCCCGGATCACATCTTTCAGCCGAGAGCGCACTGTCGGATAGGAGATGCCCAGTTCCTTTTCAACACGCTTGATTGTGCCTTCGCACCGGATAAATGTCTCAACAAAGAAGATTTGTTCCGCATTCAACCGCCACAGCTTACCAAGCGAGAAATGGCCTTCAATACTGGTGCCACACTGAAGGCAGTTCATGCGGGATACTTCAAGCGTCTCACCGCATACCGGGCAATTTCCGGGCATTGGATACATCGCATTTACCTCCACATCTGCGAAAGTGATCGGCTAATACTATTTCGTCACTGCTATTCCAATTTTAGTCCATATAATTAACTGTGTCAATCGATTTATTGATTTTAATAAGTTTGTAATTAATATTACCGCATTTTGCCAGCAATTTAATCAATTTTGCGCCGGCAAGCTGTCTGTCACACAGAAAAAATGGGGAAGCCCGGTTGACAGCCTGACAATCCCCCCACCCCAAAATTGACGCTTGCCAGCAGCAGTGCTATACTCATGCCCACTTGACTATCTCTATTCCCGGCTATACACTCAAACCGATTTATTGCACCTCTTACAATTGGGCTATCCGCTGTACGACTCCATCCATTAAATTCATGAGTCTGTATTTGCACCGTGAATAGCATTCTGCCTGGTAGTAAGCCAAGAACACGAATCGCATTGTTTACTTGTGCTATCTGAACAATTTCCTGCGGTATATAAACCCGCTGCCCGGGCTATGAAGTGCCGCGATTGGATATCCCGGGATTTTGCTGGAGAAGCCATAAATGACCGGTAAGCAAATGCCATCACCAATCAACCTGATCCCTGGCGAACCGGCTATACCCCCGCTGGGTATTGGGACATGGTCGTGGGGCGACCGGGTTTTCTGGGGATTCGGGAGCACTTATACCCGCTCGGATTTGCGTGCCGTCTTTGAATCCAGCATAAACGCCGGCATTGTGTTGTTTGATACCGCTGAAGTATACGGTATGGGACGTTCGGAGCGCTTTCTTGGTGAATTTATCCGGACTGCAACCAGACAGGTTATCATTGCAACTAAATACTTTCCTTTCCCCCGGCGTCTTAAGCGAGAACAGGCAGTCCTGGCCGCCCTGCACGGCAGCCTCAGGCGGCTTGGCCTTGATCAGGTCGATCTATACCAGGTGCACTGGCCGTCTCCCTTTCTCTCTCCTGAAGAGGCCGGGCGGGCACTTGCTGCTGCCGTGGAGGAAGGGCTAACAAAAGCTGTTGGCGTTTCCAATTACGATACCGAGCAAATGCTCAGAACGTACGAGGTGCTTGACAGGCGAGGTATTGCTCTGGCATCCAACCAGGTAGAATACAGTCTGACGCATCGTCAACCAGAAAAATCCGGACTGCTGGATCGCTGCAAAGAGCTTGGCGTAACATTGATTGCTTACAGCCCAATCGCCCAGGGAATTCTATCTGGCAGGTATACTGCCGAGAATCCTCCCCCGGGAAGACGAAAACAAAAGTTCAGCGCTGATTTCCTGACACGGCTTCAGCCATTATTGACAACGCTGAAGGAAATTGGCGAAAAACATGGGGGAAAATCCCCTGCACAGGTGGCGCTGAACTGGACGATTGCTAAAGGCACACTGCCCATCCCTGGGGCAAAAACCGCCAGTCAGGCCGATGACAATATAGAGGCTGTTCGCTGGCTGCTTGAGGAAAGTGATGTTGCCAGGCTGGATGAGGCTAGCCTGTATTTATAGGACAAATTACCAGGAAGCCCTGAGAAGAGATTCTATCAGTTGTCTCCAACACAGCGCACGCTACCTATTGTTTTATCCAATACTTAAACCAGTTAATAATTAAGCAGGACATAAGATAATGAAAGATATGAATATTTCGGAACTGGAAGAAATGACCCTGTCTGACTTGCGTGACCTTGCGCGCGAGGCGGAGATCGCCGGGTTCAGCCGACTGAAAAAACAGGATTTGATTGTGGCCCTTTTGCGCCATAAAGCAGAACAACAGGGGCACGCCCTGCAGGGCGGGGTGCTGGATATCATTGAAGATAATATTGGTTTCCTGCGCTCCGATCACTATCTGCCGGGGAACGATGATATCTACGTCAGCCAGACGCAGATCAAACGGTTTAACCTCCGGACAGGGGACATGGTTATTGGCCAGGTGCGTCCGCCAAAAGATAATGAGAAGTATTTCGGGCTGCTGCGGGTTGAGGCGGTAAATGGCCTGGACCCCGAAATGGCCAAGTACCGCCCCTACTTTGAGCAGCTTACACCTATTTTTCCCGACCGTCGCTTTAACCTTGAAACCGATTCGAGGACCCTGTCGACCCGGTTGCTGAACCTGATCGCTCCCATTGGACGGGGACAGCGTGGGCTGATTGTATCGCCGCCAAAGGCAGGGAAAACCACTGTCCTCAAAGAGATTGCAAACGCGATCAGTTTCAACTATCCAGAAGTGCATCTGATGGTGCTGCTCATCGGTGAGCGCCCGGAGGAAGTCACCGATATGGATCGTTCTGTGGAGGCTGAGGTCATTGCATCCACCTTTGATGAGACCTGGACAAACCAGGTGCGCGTGAGCGAAATGGCGCTGGAGCGGGCCAAGCGGCTGGTAGAGAGCGGAAAAGACGTGGTGATCCTGATGGACAGCATTACACGGCTGGCCAGAGCCTATAACCTGGTGGTGCCACCCAGTGGCCGCACCCTTTCCGGAGGCCTCGATCCCAGCGCCCTGTACCCGCCCAAGAGCTTCTTTGGTGCCGCCCGTAATATCGAAGAGGGTGGCTCGCTGACTATTATCGCGACCTGCCTGGTGGATACCGGCTCGCGCATGGACGATGTGATCTATGAGGAGTTTAAGGGCACAGGCAATATGGAGCTTCACCTTTCGCGGAAGCTCCAGGAGCGGCGGATCTTCCCGGCGTTTGATATTGAGCGATCAAGCACCCGCCGCGAGGAACTGCTGCTTGGCCCGGACGTGCTCCAGCGCGTATGGCTGATGCGGCGAATGGTGGGACAGATGGTTACACCACCCCCCAACGGGGCCGGGATGGACGCGGCAGCCGCCACTGATGCTGTGCTTGACCAGCTGCGTAAAACGGAAAGCAACCTTGAATTCCTGGAGATGCTGACCATTCCCGGTTAGCAAATCTGAGAGGCAGGAATCGCTCTTGACAGCCTGCCTGTATTTAGCTACAGTTCAGCCCGTTATCACATAGTATTTGTTAATGGGCTGTTTTATTTTTGTGATTAAGGAGATGTAATGCGCGAAATCACCATTGCAACCGTCCAGATGCTTCCCGACCTGGGCGAGATTGAGGACAATCTCGTCAAGATGTCTGATTTTATTGCAAAGATTGCCAGCTCTCAGAAGGTCGACCTGATCCTGTTTCCAGAACTGGTGACAAGCGGTTATGAACTGGGCCTGAAATTCACCCAGGTAGCCCAGACCATACCGGGGCCGACCGTCAACCTGATTTCACAGCGCGCGCAGGAGCTGGGTGTATATGTGGGATTTGGCCTTGTTTCTAAAGAACGCGTTGAAAGCATCCTGTATAATACCGCCGTGCTCGTCGGCCCGGATGGTGAGTTAATAGGGCATTATCACAAAACTCACCTGAAGGGCGAGGAACAGATGGCCTTCAGAGAAGGCTACAAACTGCCCGTCTTTGAGACCGAAATCGGGGCAATCGGGCTGATGCTGGGATGGGACCTGGCTTTTCCAGAGGTGGCTCGCAGCATGACCCTCGATGGCGCAGAACTGCTGTGCGTGCTCAGCAACTGGGAAACCCGCGATATTGACGAGTGGAAAACACTGCTCAAAGCCCGCGCCTATGAGAATGCCTGTTTCGTGGCGGGCGCCAACCGGGTGGGCGAGGACGTGACGGTAGCCTTTGGCGGGGAGAGCATGATCGTTGGGCCGCGTGGCAAAGTATATGCGCATCTGCCCGGCGAAAAAGAAATCGAAGCGCCAAAGGACGAGGAAAAGAAAGAAGGCGACGGCAAAGATTCGAAGAAAGAGAAGACAAAATCCACCAAAGAGCCGGTTGAAGGCTATGTGGTCGCCCGGATTGACCTGGATGAAATCAAAAAACACCGGGAGGAACGGCAGCATATCCAGAACCGCCAGCCTCGCATCTACCGCAGTATTGTGCGGAATTATTAACATCAAGAGATGGCGGCTTAACAGCCGCCCTCTTCTTTAATCCCGGAGGAATGTATGGACAGCATTGATCTCCGCAGCGATACCGTGACCTGGCCAACGCCTGAGATGCGCGAAGCGATGGCCAATGCCCGTGTGGGCGATGATGTATGGGGAGACGATCCATCCGTCATCGAACTGGAGGCGCTGGCGGCTGAACGCCTGGGAAAAGAAGCGGCACTCCTGACCAGCAGCGGGACCCAGGGAAACCTGGTCGCGATCCTGACACACTGTCAGCGCGGGGACGAAATGATCATGGGGCAGGTCGCTCATACTTTCCAGCATGAGGCAGGAGGCGCGGCTGCCCTGGGGGGGGTTCATCCCCATACGGTGCCTGTCCAGCCAGACGGGACACTCAGGCTTGACGATATCCGTTATGCCATTCGAGATACAGAGGACATTCACTATCCCATAACCCGACTGGTAACCCTGGAGAATACCCAGGGAGACCTGGGGGGCATCCCGATAACTGCTGAGTATACGCAATCGGTCCGCCAGTTATGCGATGAGTATGGCCTGAAGCTGCACATCGATGGTGCGAGGATATGGAATGCAGCAGCAGCGCTGGGATGTGATGTCCGCAAACTGACAGAACCGGGGGTTTCGATATCATTTTGCCTGTCAAAGGGGTTATGCGCACCGGTGGGAGCCATGCTGTGCGGCTCAGCGGCGTTTATCGCACGGGCCAGGCGTATCCGGAAAATGCTGGGCGGAGGGATGCGGCAGGCAGGTATCCTCGCCGCAGCAGGCATCATTGCCGTCGAAACAATGACGCAGCGCCTGGCTGAGGACCACAAGACCGCCCGGATGCTGGCGGAGGGACTGGCCTCCATTGAGGGTATTCAGGTCAGCCTGAATGCTGTGCAAACCAATATCGTTTTCTACACGCTGGACGCTACGCTTCCTTTCGACGCATACGATCTCAGCACGTTCTTAGAACGAAGCTATAATATCAAGTTAGGAGGCGGTAAAGGCCAGCGTACACTGCGCGCCGTTACCCACTATTGGATCACGGAAGATGATGTGGCTAAAGTGGTGGAAGCATTTAGACATACGATTTCTCAGGTAAATCATGGGGCGCTATCCTTCTGACACAATCCGGGGAACCGGCAGCCCATCAGGGGCAGAGCAGGGACACTCGACCCTGCATTTCGAGCCGCTGTTCTATGGAAGCCTGGGAGGCACAGCTTTTACATTTCCCGCACCTCCAGTTACCAAACAGGAAGCGTTACAACAGCCCCTTACCCCCCTGCTGCCTGCGCTTGACTGCTGCCCCCTCCCCCCACCCGGTGCCAGTAAACTTACCCCGCCTCCGGGTCTTCAGATCAAGGTCGGGCCCCTCAGCGGGTCTCGACGACTTTCAATGCT
>JAFGNO010000019.1 GCA_016926985.1 Anaerolineae bacterium | reverse complement strand
CGGTTCGTCAAAGAGCATGATACGCGGCTCCATGGCGAGCGCACGGGCAATCGCCACCCGCTGCTGCTGTCCCCCGGATAGCTGCCCTGGATACTTATGAGCTTGCTCCGGAATGCCGACACGTTTCAGCAGCTCCAATGCTTTGGTTTCGGCCTCCTGCCGAGCACGTCGGCGTACCCACATCGGGGCTAAAGTGATATTCTGCATCACGGTCAGGTGGGGAAAGAGATTGAACTGCTGGAAAACCATACCGATCTCGCGGCGAATGGCATTGATATTGCGGATGTCATTAGATAACTCAATGTTGTCTACGACAATTCGGCCACGCTGATGTTCTTCCAGGCGGTTGATGGTGCGAATAAAGGTCGATTTCCCTGAACCCGATGGGCCGATGATCACCACCACTTCCTGGCGTTTGACCGTCGTGCTGACATTTTTAAGTGCTTGAAAATCGCCAAACCATTTGCTCAGATTCTCAACTATGATGATATCCTCGTCAAGGGCGCGGCTCTTGTAATGAATGTGTTGTTCTTCTTCCATAGTGTTCTCCCGTTATAGTTTCTGGGTACCGCCCATAGCGCTGGTAGATGCCTCAATCCGCCGGGCTGCCGATGACATCAAATAGCTGAAGATGAAGTAAATCACAGCCAGGAAAAGATAGACCTCTGTTTTATGGAACTGGTATTCGGGCTTCTGTGACAGAGCTGAAGCAGCAATACCCAGCAGGTCCAGCAGGGTGATGATGCTGACCAGTGTTGTATCCTTGAACAAGCTGATGAACTGTCCCACAATCGCCGGGATGACAATGCGGAGCGCCTGCGGCAGCACAATCAGTGTAGTGACCAGCGGCGCACTCAGACCCAATGCCTGAGCAGCTTCGACCTGTCCCTTGGGGATAGCCTGAAGGCCGCCCCGGACATTTTCGGCCACATATGCCGCACTAAAGAGCGTTACACCAGCCATCGCACGGATCACAACGTCGAGATTGGAGTTGCCGACAAACAAAGGCAGCATCACCTGAGACATGAACAGGATGCTGATCAGCGGGACTCCTCGAATGGCTTCAATGTAAATGGTGCACAATATCTTTGTGATGATCAAGTTGCTGCGCCGACCAAGCGCCAGCAGCACCCCCAGAGGGAAGGACACAACGATCCCGACTACCGTCAACATAACAGTGAGCAGCAGGCCGCTCCATAACTGGGTGCGAACCGGGGGCAGCAAGGTTGAATTCTCGAATCCGGCCAGAAGAAACCAGATGCCAGGAAACGACAGAAACCACAATATGCTCATTGTAATGCGGGCTGCACCAGATCGCTTCCATACCAGCGTATGGGCAACGGCCAGAACAATCACCAGCCCCAAAGCGGCAGCGGTGCGCCACGCCTGCTCACGTGGATACTGGCCGATCAGGAACAAAATCGGATTGGAGTAAACAACTTCCCAATCTGCCTGGAAGAAGATAAACCGGATCAATATCCGCAGCGCCACAAAGACAAAGAAACCGGAGATAACCGTCAGGATGGCGCTGCCCCACGAATTAAACAAGTTATCGGTAATCCAGCCCAGCAGCCCGACTTCGGTTACCGGCGGGGCTTCTGATGAGTGAGGAGAGGTTACAGGGCCTACTCTGGTTGTCATCTCAGCGCTCCTTTATCTGCATTCGCTTGTTGACAAAGTTCATCAAGGCCGAGATAGACAGGCTCATTGCCAGATATGAACCCATGACTATCATGATGATCTGAGTGTTTTGCCCGGTCTGGTTGCCGATTGTCTGCGAGATGTTGAACAAATCGGGAAAAGCAACCGCAATTGCCAGGCTGGAGTTTTTCGTCAGGTTGAGATACTGGTTGATCAGCGGGGGGACGATCACACGCATGGCCTGGGGCAGAATAATCAAGCGCAACTGCTGGCTGCGAGTCAGGCCCAGGGCCGTAGCCGCCTCAATTTGCCCATATGGAACGGCCTGTATACCGGAGCGTACAACTTCGGCGATAAAGGCCGCCGTGTACAGCACCAGTCCTAATAACAGCGCCTGGAAGTTGTTACTCAATTCCCAACCACCCTGATATTTTACAATCTTATCCCCTTCTAATGTTGGGATCGATATGCGGATCGGGTTTTCTGAAACAATCAGCCAGCCAATGGTGCAAACCACCAGAAAACTAATCAGCGCCCACCAGAACTGGCCGGTCGCCGGGTGCCCGGCTCGTTCCCTGAGATAGACGCGCAGCCACCAGGCAGCACCGGCTAGAATAAAGGCTAACAATAAAAACCACCGCCAGGTTTTGAAAGAATCCAGGGTTTCGATGCCCGGTAAGGCGGCAGCACGTTGGCTGAAATAGGCCAGTGGTGGAATCGTCACCGGCCCCAAATGGATAGGGTTAGCCGGGATACTGATTATTTCGCCAACTTTTTGGGCAGGCAGCGCGCGGATCAGGGTGAACCAGAAGAATAACTGCACCAGAAGGGGGGTGTTCTGCATGATCTCAATGTAGACCAGCGCAATTTTGCTGACCAGCCAGTTACGGGATAAACGTGAAATGCCGGTTACCACCCCAAGAATAGTCGCCAGTATAATGCCAATTACCGCTGCCCGGAGGGTATTCGTCACACCAACCAGATAGGCTTTAAGAATGGTTTCTTGCTTATCAAAAGGAATGCCTTCACTGATGTTGAAACCGGCGGGGCGACTCAGGAACTTAAAACTTAAACTCAGGCCAACCTCTTCCAGGCTGTTGAGGAGGGTTCTGACCAGGATGTAGATCAGTGAAATGACCAGCCCAAGGATAATAATCTGGAAAGCCCAGCGCAGCACACGGATATCGCGCCAAAAAGGGACAGGGGCTTGCTCTTCTGCTGAGAGGATTGTATTGTTCATCTT
>JAFGNO010000158.1 GCA_016926985.1 Anaerolineae bacterium | reverse complement strand
TTGGCGGTCTTGGTCACCAGGATGGTCGGCGCCACATCGGTGAAGTCCACCGTGGCGTCGTCGTCGTCCCAGACATCTGTGCCGTTATAGGATGCGTGAGCAGTAAAGACATTGACATGATCGGGTCCGCTGTAGTCGCCTTCCACCCAGCGGGTGATAGCGAATTCACAATAAGAACCATTCGTGGCCAACTCAGTACCCACCATGCAGTCTGCATCCCCGGTTAGCATGCCATAATCAGAGTCGGACAAGCTTGTAATCGAAACCGGCACATTCCCGGTATTGGTTACTCGGAAGGTGAAGGTCACATCCCCGCCGGTCTCGACCACTGCAGTCGGATTGGCGGTTTTTAGTACCTCTATCGTCGGTGCAGCGCCGTAGTAATTTGCATCATCCGTGTCACTGTACCCCATCTCCCCGTACATGACTGAAGCGGTGGCTGTATCGGTCTGCTGTCCGACCGCCCAAACCAGTGACCCATAGCAAGTGAAAGTCGCATCAGGTGCCAGTGTAGTCGGAATGACGCAGGCTGTCGTCAGTGCCTGATCTGCAAAGAAATTCATAATCACAGGACTGTCACTCAATTCAACGGTTCCCAGTGTGACGTTGCCGGTATTCTTTACCACGAACTTGAAGACCGGATCAGTACCGGAGAGCAGGTATGGGCCCGCCGGATTATCCGCGTCCACAAACACCGCGCCATCCCAAACGTACTTTTCAACATCGATAGCCGGGTTCTTGTCCCCCGGAACGTCCTCGTCATCGCAAACCTCAGGCGCTCCTTCAGGGCCGTCATCCACGCAGGACGTGTTAGCCCAGTGTCCGGCATCCAGGTCAGCCTGCGTCACGGTATGCGTGGCCGTGCAAATCATGCTCTCTCCTGGCGCAAGCGCAGAACCATTGGTTGGCGTGCAGCTCAGCCCGCTGACCAGCGGATCGGTCACGGTCACCGCTTCCAGGGTGACATTGCCAATGTTGGTGGCTGTGATGGTGTAGTTAAGAACATCATCCACCGCATCGTAACTGGTTTCGGTCGCCACCTTGCTGATCGAGAGGAGTGGGTTGGAAATCAGCGTATTGGTCATCGTACAGGTGACGTTTTCCCCGCTGCTCACGTTTACCGTCGCAGACACAGCGCCTTCAGTTCCGGTTGTTCCATCCGTGCAGGTCCAGGTGCCCACGCTGTAGCCCGACTGAGCCGTTTCAGCGATGGTATGGTCTCCGGCCAGAACGGATACCGGCGCGCCTGAAGTTGTGGGGGTTCCGTCAATAAATAGCGGGAAATCACTCACACTCAAATACCCTTCGCCGCTCTCACCGAGGTTATCAACCGCTTTTATCAGAGTCAGTGTGCCTTGTTGCAGCGAATCGGTGAAGGTACAGGTAGTGATCTTCCCTGATTGAATCTCGATATCAGTGATCGTGTTGCCGCTCAAAGTTCCCGTGTAGACACCACTGCCGTTTATCTGGCAGGAGGCTGAATCGAGCTGCCAGCCTTCAGGAATGGTTTCTGCAACCGAATATCCGGTCCCAATTTCAAGAGGAATTTCATCGGTTGATCCTGATCCTGTAATTGTCTTGATAATGCCGCCGGGGTTGACCGTGAAATCGAAGCTCTGGGTCGTTCCATCAGGTGCTACCTTTGCAATGACCAGGTAACCGCTGCTGGGAGGCACAATACAGTCTTTAGGATCATTGTTTCCGGTTATTCCTAACGACGGATAGGTGCAAATATTCACCATGGTTGCACCCGCAGGTAAGAAGCCTGTTGAAATCTTCATCCGTATCGTGGAATCATTCGGCCAGTTCTGATCCGAGTTCAAATTGTCAAATGGATCCGTATCTGTTATCAGGTTTGCATCCGCTGCCAGGTTGATCAGATCCCCAACCGTTAGGTCACTTGTTGTGAAAGAAAGTGGGGCACTGGGCTGCGTGCAGCGATCATCCTTCGCATCGGAACAAATCACGGCAAGCGGGGAAACACTTGTCTGCTTCACCACATCAATATTCCCGGCAGGCACGTTCTCGATCTCGGCACAGACGGCAAAATTGACATTGCCATCGCCATTCGTATCGAACAGAGCGCAGGCATTTCCTTTCTGGGCTGTGTAATCGGTGGAATCCCAGCTCCAAAACAAATCAAGCCAATCGGGGCTGGTCATATCATCCCACCCCATCCGAGTCAGGTCAGCCTGAGAAACCTCATCATTTGGCCCGCCCGAGTCGATTATGTCGTAGAAATTGCTCGGAATAGTGACCAGTGCGTTGATAGGTTCTGGCGCTGACCCAATAGGTTGGCCTGTTTCGGCGAAGGCCTGCGCCACAAGCTGCAGCGGTGAGGCAAACGCCATCGCAAATATAAGAATCAAATTCAGTATGGCTGAAATCTTTCTGGTGGTTCGGTATAACATCGTTACCTCCTTACGTGGTCCTTACGTGACCGAATGAAAAATGGATAATACGAACCTTATTCTAAATTGTGAAAAAAATGGAAGTTCTCGCTCAAACCTCCTCTCTACGTTGGGAATATGGAACAACGTTGGGAAAAGAAAACCGATAAATCCCCGAGACACAAACCCCTGACAGTAAATCCATTAATACACTACCTTGTAAAGAATAACTGCCTAAAATAAATAAACCAGCCTTCTGGGCCGGTTTCGCTACTTGCTCCCCAATGACCTCGCCCGTTTTCGCGGGCTCAGCGACCACACCCGGTCATTGGTTCAACGCATCCCATCACTTTGATGTGCGAATGTCGATTAAAAGAAAACAGCAACCCTGGAGAGGTTTTCCTTGAACATTCGACCAACATCAAACCCTATTCTCATAGGTTTAAATCTACTATAGCACAATTCAGGCAAATTTTCTGTAGGGAAATCTTGACACCGCTTGTAGGGAAATCTTGACATTTTTTAGAAAAACAGGCAAAGCTAGGGCAGCAGATCGTTTTGGATAGCAAAGCGCACCAGGCCGGGAAGATCGTTAACGCCCAGCTTGCGCATCAGGCGGCTGCGGTAGGTATCGACCGATTTGGAGGAGATAAAAAGCATCTCGGCAATTTCGATGCTGCTCTTGCCGCTGGCCACCAGCGGCAGGATCTCGCGCTCGCGCCGGCTGAGTTTCTCGAGCGAAGTGCACGGTTCGCTTGGCTTTTGGCGGTACTGCAGGTAATCGGATACCAGCGTGTTGATGATCGGCTGTGACAGATAGAAGTTGCCCGCATGACAGGCAAGCACGGCGTTGATGACCTCGCGCCCGGCGGATTCCTTGAGCAGGTAGCCGCGCGCGCCCGCCTGCAGGGCATCGAAAACCTGCTCAGCCGTCCCCGACATCGAAAGGATGATGACGCTGGCAAATGGTACAGCTTCAGCGATCTGCAGCGTGGAGCTGATGCCGTCAAGTTCAGGCATGCCGATGTCCATGATGACCACATCCGGCGCCAGCTCCAGGGCGAGCTCCACTGCCTTCTCTCCGTCCGGGGCGTCGCCAACCACCGTGATATCAGGGTGCGTCTCCAGCACCGCCCGCAGCCCATCCCGCACCACGGCGTGGTCGTCGGCAATCAGGACTCTAATCTTCATCGTGCTGCCTCCTGACCTTGACGCTGACGCGCGTCCCCTGCCCCGGTGTTGAACTGACGCTCAGCTCCCCGCCGATGGAAGCTGCACGCTGCTGCATGGTAAGGAGACCCCAGCGCGGGGCGTTGGATGAAGAATCGCTATGCTGCAGGTCAAACCCCTGCCCATCGTCTTCGACGCTCAGGGTAGCGGTTTTCGACATATTTTCGATCCGGATGCGCACGTTTTTGGCTTTTGCATGCTTGACAACGTTATTGAGCGATTCCTGCACCAGCCGGAAAAGCGCCATCTCCACCTCGAGCGGCAGGCGGGGAGAAAGGTTTTCTCCTTCCAGCGAAGTAGAGATCCCGCTCTGCCTGCTGAAAATATCACAATACCAGCGCAGGGCAGCAACCAGCCCATATTGGTCGAGCATCGGCGGGTGCAGCTCAGCCATCACGCCGCGGATATGGCGGGTGGTTTCTTCCAGCAGGCGGATCGAATCATCCAGACGGCTGCAGAGGGCAGCATCCGTTTCCGGATCGAACTGGTTGCGGACAAACTGCAGGTTGAGGTTCAACCCGGTCAGGTACTGCCCGACCCGGTCGTGCAACTCATCCGCAAGCTGGCGGCGCTCGATCTCCTGAACGTTCTGCAGGCGCGCCGTCAGCGCTTTCAACTGGTCATGCGATTGGCTGACCTGCTCCAGCAGCTGCTGGCGGGCTTCTTCCGCCTGGACACGGTGAGTGATATCGCGCACATTAAAAACCAGCCAGAAGCCGTCGGCAGTGTCAAGGGTGCTCAGGCTGATCTCGATCGGGAACTCGCTGCCATCCTTGCGGCGGGCGAACAGATCGAGACCGCTGCTTGAATACCTGCCGCTGGGGCGATCGATGTAGCGCTTGAGCTGGCGGCGCTGGCGGGCGCGTTCTCGCGCGGGAGCCAGGGTGTTGATAATGTGCTGCCCGTACAGGTCATGCCTGTTGTAGCCAAAGAGCCGTTCGGCCTGGGTGTTAACCAGCAGGATCTTGCCGCTCTGATCCACCAGCAAGAGCGCATCCGGGGCAGACTCAACCACATCGGCAAAGCGTTTTTCGGCCAGCGTGCGCTGTTCAAGCTCGTTCTCCATACGCTCCAAAGCCTGCTCCAGCGAGGCGGTGCGTGCCGCCACTGTTGCTTCGAGCAGGGCGCGCGCCTGCTCGAGAGCAGCCTGGTCCTGCTTGTGAACCGTGATATCGTGCAGCAGGATCAGGCAGCCAATCGGCTGCGAGGTGGACCCGCTGATGGGTTTAATGTGCAGCTCATAGTACTGCCGCTTTTCCCCTTCTCCCAGGCTAACTTCTACACAGGCTTCTTTTGTGCAGCCCGCTTCCTGAACCCAATCGCCAAGCGGGTGATCGAGACGGGTTAGTTGTCGCCCTTGCAGGCGTGTAATCGTCGAGACCGGCTGACCAGCGTTTCTCATGCTTGAAGGGGAAAGATCAGAACTGGCTGCCCGCAGCAGGCTGCGAGCAGCGGGGTTGAGCGAGATGATGCGTTCGCTGGCGTCCAGCACCAGCAGGCTGTCCGGCAGCTCATCAAAGACCTTCTGCTGAGCAATCGGCAGGATATCGATGAGGTGGAAACGCAGCAGGCTGATGGTCAACAAGAAGGCAGCCAGAACAAATGAAAACGGCGTCCAGTCCAGACCGGGGATTGGGTTGATATCGAAGATGTAGAGAAGGTTGGCAATCCAGGGGATCACCGCTGCCAGGAGCGCAAGCAGGATCTGCCAGCGATGGGAGTAGAAAGAGGAAAGAAACCCAAGCACCATTCGGATCGAACCCCACAGCAGCAGGATATAGCTCAGCCCAATATTGATCCAGAAATAAGGCCCATAAACCAGATCAAGGATTTGCAGCGGAGCAAGCTGAACCAGGCTGATCTCGCGCCACACCAGGTGATGCAGCTCGTTGGTGAAGACGAGGATGCAGGTTGTGATGGGCAGGATGAGGAGAAAGAGGCGATATTTAATAGCACGTCTCAGCCAGCCTGACACGCCCAGGCGGTAGATTGAAAACGCAAACCAGAACAATGGGAGGGGCGCGATGCCCAGATACTGTACCTTTGCCCAAAGGATCTTGGTTTCCAGCCCTTGCGCAAGGATCTCGAAAGCATAGGCAACAGACCAAAGCGCTGCGGCAAGTGTCAGGATCAGCAGCGCAGGAACGCCGAGGGTGCGCAGGTGGCGGGTGATGTAGATGGCAAGGATCAGCCCCAGCAAACCGCCGAGCAGCAGCGGGGAAACGTACAGGAACGGCATGATGGCATTCACCTCAGCGCGCTGTTGAATTGGTGCTCGAACTTAATGGCTTGAGTCGCCCCGCAGAAAGCATGTGCTGACCCCAATCAAAGGTAATAAAAAAGGTGTGAACTGTATTAATTATATACTGAAAACCAGTCTTCCATACGGTGGTGCCTTTGGTATATTGGGGGAGATCGCGTTGCTGCACCCGCGGTGAAAAAGTTAAGGGAGTCTGTCATCCCGACGCAGGAGGGATCCGCCCTGATCACCGCATCAGCGGTAAGCCGAATGCGCAGCAGAGGCCAGCCCGTACGGCTGTGGCTTGGGCGGATTTCTCGCTGCGCTCGAAATGACAACCCGGGGAGCCGTGTTATCCCGACGGAGGAGGGATCCACCCTGACCGCTGCCTGAACGGCAAACCGGCTGCGCGGAACAAGCCAGCCTTTACGACCATGGCTC
>JAFGNO010000157.1 GCA_016926985.1 Anaerolineae bacterium | reverse complement strand
CGGCCCCCACCGATCCCGACTCCGCCTCACCATCACCGGCGGCCTCACATGCCTGACGCCCCATGGACGGGTCGGGACGGACATCGGCACGCCCGATATCGAGGTCGAATATCACCGCCGCCGGCACAATGGGAACCCGCGCCACGCCCGTGTTAAAGCCAATCCCTTTTCCCTCCAGATAGTGCATTACACCATCCGCCGCTGCAAGGCCAAAGGCGCTCCCCCCGGTCAGCAAAACAGCATGGACGGCCTCAACCAGGTGCATGGGCCTCAACAGGTCTGTTTCACGCGTACCCGGAGCACCGCCCCGCTGATCAATTCCCGCAACTGCGCCATCTTCACACAGGACAACTGTACAGCCCGTTATGGCTTCGATATCCTGTGCATGCCCCACTTTGATACCGGGGACGTCGGTAATAGCATCGTGCCGCATGTGTTTTCACTACCCCACAAACAGTAGAAAAAGGATCAGCCTTCAGGGGAACAATCGCCATTTCCCTCAGAGAAACTATTGTCGTTTCCCTCCGGGCTTGCTCCCAGTGTGTCGTCTAAAACAGCCCGGGCCTGGGATAGAAAGACCTCCGGCACCATCACATCGATACGACCAAGAATGCCCACCCCAACAGGCAGGACACTGCCGGCGGCTTCTTTTCTGACCTGTACAGGAATGTCTTCGTCGCCAAGCCTCGAAGCTGCAATAGCCGCCTGCACTTCATCATAGGTGGTCAGCGCCGCCTCCCAGGCGGTCATACCAACCGGGTTATCATCAGAAACAATAAGGCCAAGCTTTTCCAGCAGTTTTCTTATCATGTCCCCGTACCCATCTGCTCACCCTGCGTCATGAGGCCTCTGCCACGGGGAAAATAATGGTAAAGGTTGTCCCCGAACCCAGAACACTTTCCACCCAGATCCGACCACCATGTTCCTCAACAATCGTTTTGACGATGCTCAGCCCCAGACCTGTCCCCTGGTAGCCTTTTGCGGCCACCCCTTTTGCGCGATAGAATTTGTCGAAAATCCGGGGTTGATCTTTGGGATCGATCCCAATCCCGGTATCGGATACCTGAGCGATGATCTGATGTTCACGCTCCTCAACTGCCACACTGATTTTGCCGCCAGATGGTGTGTACTTGATTGCATTTTCAACCAGATTGACGAACACCTGCCTCAATTGAGCCGAATCCCCCAGCATTTCCGAGATATGCTCCTCGACTTTCATATCCAGTGACAGGCCTCGTGAGGCGACTTCCCCCTTCAGCGCTTCAACCGCATACCGGGCGACCCCGGCAACCGAGACTGGTTCCCGCAGCTGGGTTACCCCGGCTTCAATACGTCCAAGGTCAAGCAGACCATTGATCGTGTCAGTGATCAACTGTACATTTCGCCTGACCTGATAAGAAAACTCAAGCTGGTTGACATTCAGGTTTCCGGTCTTGTTGAGGAACTCGATATAGGAAAGGATGGCGGTCAGGGGCGAGCGCACCTGGTGAGACACGGTCAGAATAAGCTCGCTTTTTTCCCTATCGCGCTCCTTATAATGGGTGACATCCTGCATCATCACGGCCATACCAATGTGCTCGGACGGGCTGACATGCATGATATAGGTCCGATCGGCAATGGGCACTTCGCCTATGAAAGTCTCACCGCGCTCCACACAGTCAATCAGGCTGATCAACGACTTATTGCTTGAGATATCGCTTAAATTCCTCCCGGTGGGATCATCTTCATCGCCCAGGTTGTCAAAGCAGATATAGGAAGCTTTATTGCAAAGCAAAAGCTGGCGGTTTGAATCCAGAATAAAGAAGGGGGTGGTCAATCCAGAAAGCGTAGCATCCAGGCGAGTGTAGGCAGAATTAATGTCATAAATCAGCCGGGCATTGGTAATGGCGATCGCAGCATAGTCTGCCAGCGCAGCAATAATCCCTACATCCTGCCGCGAAATGGGGGAGTCAGACATCCGATTGTGAATATCCAGAATACCAATCACCTGGTCGCCAATCTGGAGAGGGACATAAAGAAGGCTTTTGACAAGATGACCTGTATGGATTCGCTCCATCTTATCAGTGTTAACCAGCAATGGCTGCCGGCTGCTGACCACCCGCCCTGCCAGACTATCCTGAACAAGCAGCCGGTGATTTATCAGCCCCTCCTGAAGATTTTTGGAGACATGAACATACAGCTCGTCAGTTTCGTGATCGACCAGCATGATAGAGCCCTCCTCTGCTCCACAGAGGTAGATAGCTCCCTCTAAAACCTGCCCCAGAATTGTTTCAAGGTCATGAAGCGCGGTCACTGATTTGCCCACAGCAATCAGGGTATTCAGTGCCTGCATCCGCCGCTGATCGGGAACGCCCAGCTGGATTGAGCCAACTTTGGCAGCCTTCAGAATGCGGTTGATGGCGTTGAGCAACGCGAGGGGATCAAAGGGTTTGACAAAATAATCCATGACCCCCGCACGCAGGGCCTGCACCGCAATATCCTCAGAGCCTTCCGCGGTAATCAGAATGGTCGGGATGTTGCGCCCTGCTTTCCGCAGTTCTTCAACCATCTCCAGTCCGGTCAGATCTGGCATTGCGTAGTCGGTGATGATCAGCGCCGGGTTTACCTCCAGGGCAATTTCCAGTCCCTCGGCGCCATTACGGGCAAGCTCAATGCTGAATCCCTCCGGGCCAAGCACTACCTTGGCCAGGAAGTCGCGCATCTGGGTGCTGTCATCGACGATCAGGATCTGGTCGTTGTTCACAGTAATGGCCCGGCCTTTATAATCCGCCGGTATCTGGCGGAATCATATTGTCCAAGGTGTCAATTAATTCGGTGAGCTGGCGGTGCATCACATCCACTGCCGCCTGATGAGAGCTGATCAGCTTGCCCATCTCGCCAGTACGAAACAGATTCATATTGGCCAGCAGGGTGGTCAGAGGGGCGCGAAGCCGGACCAGATAATCGCGGTATTTGGTGTCAACGGGCCCGCCGGTGACCGATTCCCCGTATTCTTCCAACCGCTTTGCCATCTGTTCGTACTGGCGATTTTTCTCCTGCATGGTCATAAAGAGCCGGGCATTTACAACTGCAATAGCTGCATAGTCAGCCAGCGCCGTCACCAGATCCGGCATATGGTCCTCAAAGGTGCGTTTCTCATTGGCAATCCAGAGAATACCGATTGCAGATTCATGGACAACAAGAGGAGCATAGATGACTGATGTGGCATTTGCCTGCGCAGGCTTGTAACGAGTCAGTCCTTCACCAGATGCAACAAATGTCTCCCCTGAGGCCATTACCAGCGATGTCAGGTCATCTGCGACCGGTTTTCCCATTTGCTGTGCAAGGCCGGGGCTGAGATTCTGACCTGCCCGCAAGACAAGCTTGCCAGATTGATCATCCCGGAGAAAGAAGCCTGCTGCCTCTGCGCTGGTTAGGGTCACAGCCGCCCGGATAACCTGCTGGAACACTTCGTTGAGCGCCCGCAAGGTAGTAATGCTTTTGCCAATATGCATCAGCGTTTTCAATTCACGCAGGTGGCGCTGTGTTTTTCCTGCTGCCACCTGCACTTCCTGGAGCAGGTTCTCCCGGTCACGTTTGAGGCGGACCTCTTTCAAAGCCCGTTCAACGGCCTGGATCAACTCTGCTTCCCGGAACGGACGGACCAGATAATCTTTTGCGCCCAACCGGAATGCCTGGAGCGCCTCCTTTTCAGCGCCGTGATTGGCAAGCAAAATGACCGGTACATCCTGCGATTGAGCCTGGAGAGCAGCCATTACATCGCGTCCGCTCAATCCCTCAAGATGCAAATCCAGAATAATGATATCAGGTGGTTTTTCTTTCACAGCGGAAAGCCCGGCCCCACCATCGGCGGCAGTCTCTACCCTGTATCCAAATGGCTCAAGCGCCGCCTCGACCAGCATTTCCCGCTCGTCGTCATCCTGATCGATTATCAGAACAAAGTCTTTTTTCTCGGTCACTGGTATCCCCACATTGCTGGTTGGTCTGGATCCTTTAGCCGCATTATACACCGTAAAGCCCATAAAGGTAGTGTTACTCCGGACCGGAAAAGCCGGACGGCCTATCACCACACACAGCACGATAAATCAGGTTTCCGCTGTGCCCGTCCAGTTGACTGAAACTGCAAACAGCAGCTGCCTGGCTTCCCTTCTTGACTTAGAACGCACGTTCGTGATATAATGCCAGTGAATTCGAACTCATGTGCTAATAGGATTTTGGCCTGTCTGCACGAGTCGGGAGGGAAGAAAATGGCGGAAGTTAAATTATCAGCACGCCAGGAAGCAATTCTCAAGTTTATTGGCGAATTTATTGAGGAAAACGGCTACCCACCAACTATCCGAGAGATCGGTAAGGCCTGCAAGATTACATCGACCTCGGTAGTAAACTACAACCTGAACAAACTGGAACGAGAGGGGTTGATCAACCGCGACCGCGAGGTGTCCAGGGGCTTAAGGCTCACCGCCCAGCGGCCCTCTGAAAACATGTTTCGCATCCCATTAGTGGGGCGCATTGTGGCCAGCGAACCTGTTCCTGTTCCGTCCAGTGATTTTAAGATTTTTGGCGATGATGAAGCTATCGAGCTTACCAAAGACCTGGTTACCCCACAGGAAGATTTGTTCGCACTCCAGGTACAGGGAGATTCAATGGTTGATGCCATGATCGGCGACGGTGATATCGTCATCATGCGCCCTCACAAAGATGTCAAAAACGGCGATCTGGTTGCTGTCTGGTTAAAGGATCGGGAGGAAACAACGCTGAAGCGGATTTATAGGGAGAATGAACGAATCCGCCTGCAGCCCGCCAACCCGAATATGGCACCGATTTATATTGAAAACCCCGCACAGGTGCGGGTTCAGGGACGGGTTGTCGCGGTGCTAAGAAAAACCTGAGTACAGAGGCTCAAAGTATGCGGCACGTGTTCGACCCTGTCGAGCACGTGTTTTTTATTTGCCAGATGCGATACACTCTGACCCGAAAACCCTGATATCTAACGCCGCACAAGGATTCTGGAATGGCTGACGCCTCAGACTCACAATCACCGCTGACCCTGCGTCAGGTTGCGAGCACCTGGTGGCCTCTGGCAGCCAGCTGGATGCTGATGTCACTTGAGCTGCCCGCGGTAAGCGCAGTGATTGCACGCCTGGCCGATCCTGAAATCCACCTGGCCGCATACGGTGGGGTAGTCTTTCCCCTGGCGTTGATCATTGAATCCCCCATTATTATGCTGCTGGCTGCATCCACCGCCCTGAGCCGGGACTGGCCTTCCTATATCAAAATCCGCCGCTTTATGATGCGCGTGGGTTTCGGGCTGACAGCCCTTCACCTGCTGATAGCATTGACGCCCCTCTATTATGTTGTTGTACGTGGCATCATTGGTGTGCCCGAAGTGATCATTGAACCGGCGAGGGTTGGCCTGGTCATCATGACACCATGGACCTGGTCGATTGCTTACCGGCGGTTTCACCAGGG
>JAFGNO010000156.1 GCA_016926985.1 Anaerolineae bacterium | reverse complement strand
TTCTCTCATACCCGTAATTATGAATTTTGGGTAGAATATATGTCAATCGAAAAGAGGATGCCCGTCTCAGGCGGGCATTTTTACAGCCTGTTCTGGCTTCTCGATGCCGTTGTAGACTGAGGAGAGTATCTTGTCAACTACTACCGGCTGGAAGCCGGCAGCTTGTCCCTGGCGCTGCGGGAGCCAACCGGCTTTCAGCCGGTTGACCAGACCTCGCGTCCGGGACGTATGGTCGATTGACTGCGGCCCGCTGTCCGAAGACAGCGCGAGTGCAAACCAGGAGGTTTGACCTTGAACATTTTACGCAGGCAAGGTTTCCTGTCTGCAACCCCCTGTGCTCAGTTGGTAAGGTACAAATCGTTAACCTCTGCTTTGCAGAGTGCCTTCGACCTTATCACCAGTATATCACAGGTGTTTCTATCTGAGGCTGAAGCCTTATCTACCTGCGCCTTCCTCCCTCGCCTGAAGTCGAAGGGATCCGGCGCTTTACGCATTGCTGGAGGTCTGAGACCATGAGAATCGGTATTTTAACAGGTGGGGGCGACGTTCCAGGTCTTAACCCGTGTATTAAGGCAGTTGTGGTTCGCGCCGTTGAAGAAGGGCATCAGGCCGTTGGCATCAGACGGGGTTGGGGCGGATTGTTGCAATTCAATACGGACGAGCCTATTGACAGCCCGGAAAATAAAAAATGCGTGATCCCGCTGGACAGAAATGTCGTCCGGACAGTTGCTCGCACCGGTGGAACCTTTCTTCACACCTCCCGGACAAACCCCAGCAACGTGCGCTCCAAAGAGATCCCGCTCCATCTGCGAACTGATGAGTGGGCAGAAGATCAGGGTTCCTCTGATCACACCACTCATGTGCTATCAGTCATCGAAATGCTGGGGCTGGATGCCATAATCGCCATCGGTGGTGATGATACGCTCAGTTATGCTGAGCGCCTCCACCGTGAAGGAATGCATGTGTTGGCCATTCCCAAAACCATGGACAACGATGTTTTTGGGACGGATTACTGCATTGGCTTCAGCACAGCCGTGACCCGGAGCGTTGATTTTATCAATAACCTGCGCACAAGCACAGGTTCTCACGAGCGCATTGCCGTGATTGAGCTGTTTGGGCGCAACTCGGGTGAGACTTCCCTGATCGCGGCCTACCTGTCTGGAGTTGACCGGGCCATTATCTCAGAAGTCCCATTTGACCCCGAAAAGCTGGCCAATTTTCTGCTGGCAGACAAAAACACCAACCCCAGCAACTATTCGATGATGACCATTTCCGAAGGTGCTCGCCTGGAGGGAGGGGCTATCATTGAAACCGGGGAAAGGGATGCCTACGGACATCGCAAGTTGGGTGGCATAGGGCAGCTCACCGGGGAGGCAATCAAGGATATCACCGGCGAAAACATCATCTACCAGCAAATTGCCTATCTGATGCGTTCTGGCGCGCCGGATTCGCTCGACCTGATGGTTGCTTTCAACTTTGCCCATATGGCAATGGATATGGTGCTGAAAGGACAGGGGGGACGTATGGTTGCGCTGCGCGGTGGTGTATATACCGATATCCCGATCAGCATGATCATGCAGGGGCGCAAGCAGGTTGATGTTGGTGAGCTTTACGACATTGCCAACTACAAGCCCAAAGTACGTCATGTGGCCGGGATGCCCATGTTCTTAAGCTAGCCATCAACAAAACCTGCTCTATCGGGCTGGCTCGCTGCCCGGCTCCCATGGTAGAATCAAGCGCCCCACACCGGGGCGTTTGCGCTATTGTTGTTGCACAATGAAAGGATACCATGATCCCAGTCAGGCTTGAGCTAACTAACTTTCTTGCTTACCGAACCCCTGCCCCCCTGAACCTGTCAGGCCTGCATCTGGCCTGTCTCACTGGAGCTAACGGCGCAGGGAAGTCGTCGCTGCTCGATGCCCTGACCTGGGCGCTCTGGGGAAAAGCCCGCGCCCGCCGGGATGATGATCTGATCCATACCGGCGAGCAGGAAATGCAGGTGCGCCTCACCTTTGCCATCGATAACACATCCTATCTGGTTTCCCGCTTTCGCACGCGAAAAGGGCGCGGGAGCAGTGAGCTGGCCCTCTATGTTGATAACAATGGGGAGTGGCTTTCAATTGCTGAGCCAACGATACGGGCCACGCAGGATCGCATTATCCGGCTGCTCCATCTGAACTACGAAACGTTCATCAACTCCGCCCTACTGATCCAGGGTCGGGCAGACGAGTTCACCCAGAAACCCCCCGGCGAACGGAAAGCCATCCTGGGCGAAATCCTGGGCCTGAATGCCTGGGCAGGCTATGAAGATCGCGTCAAGCAGCGTCTCAAACAGCTCGATATTGAAGCTCAGCAAACCGATCTTGAATTAGCGCGCATTGACGAGAATCTTGACAAAGAAGCCCTCTATGAGCAGCAGTTGGCCGATGCAGAGCAAGAATTGGCGGCCCTTGTCTCTCAGGTTGAAGAAGCAGAAGCAAAAATCAGAGAGCTTGAAGCCTACCGGCACAGGCGCGATTCGCTGAATCTTCAGGTAGCACAGCTGCAAACGCGAATTGGGGGCGATTCTCAGGAGATTGAGCAGCTATCAAGGAGGTATGAGCAGGCGCAGGAGCGGGTCGAGCAATATCAGGCCTTGATCGCCAGGCAGGATGAGATCATGGCGAGCTATGAAATCCTGGTCACGGCTCGTGCAGAAGATCAGGAATATGCCAGCCGCCTGCTTGAGCAGCGTCATCTCCGCGATCAGCTCAACGCATTCCAAAACACCATCGACTCCGAGAGGTCGGCGCTCCAATCCCGCTACACACTTCTGACCCAGCAGCAGGCCGATCGTGAAAAGACCATAGCCGAGAGCGAGGACAAACTCAGCCAGCTTGAGGAGGCCCGCGAGCGTATTGCCGCTATGAATGAATTGCGGGAGGAGCGTGAAAGGCATAGCGACCGGCTGTCCATGCTCCGCGAGGACCGAGCCGAGCTCGAAGCAACCAACCGGGCACTGAAGTCAGAGATGGATGCTTTGAATAACCAGCACTCCCAGATTAAAAATGCCCCCGAGCCGGTTTGCCCCCTGTGCGAGCAGGAACTGAGCGATCAGCACCGGGAAGATCTCCTGAAGCGCCTTACATCGGAGGGTCAGGAAAAGGCATCGCTTTACCGCGCCAACCAGGAGGCAAAAAGCACGCTTGATCAGGAACTGGCGGAACTGCGCCATGAAATAGACCGGCTGGACTCAGAATTGCGCGCACTCCCACCTTTGCAAACTTTTCTTGCCCGGTTGGAAAATCAGTTGGAACAGGCAAAAAAAGCCCGGGAAGAATGGAATCTGACCCAGAAAGAAATAGACGAGATCGGCGAGTGCATCGCCTCGGAGAACTACGCGCAGGATGCGAGATCTGGTTTGGAGGAGATCCAGCAGGCGCTGGCTGAAATGGGTTATGATGAGCAGGCCCATAAAGCGGCGCGTGCGACAAGCGAGGAATACCTCCCCTTTGAGGCCCATAAACAGGAGCTGAATCACGTTCTGCTCGCCCTTCCTGAAGCCGAGGAGCGGCTTTCAGAACTGGAAAAACAAATCGCTGACAAAGATGCCTTTATTGCAGAGCATCGGCAGACCGTTGAGTCCCTCATTGAGCAGGTATCGGAGTGCGATCGGCAGATAGAGGCCCTTGGGCACTGGGACAATGTCCTCATCAACCTGCGGGACAGAGAGCGGCAGGCCCATTACGGGGTCGGTGCTGCACAGCAGGCGCTGAAATCGCTGGAAGACCTCCGCGCCAGGCAGGATAGCCTGACCGCCCGGCGAATACAGTTAGCTGACGAACAGGGTGTTTGCGAAGAGCTTCGGCTGGCATTTGGCAAAGATGGCGTACCGGCGATGCTGATCGAGGCGGCTATTCCCGAAATAGAGAATGAGGCTAACGAGATACTCTCGCGAATGACCGATGGGCGAATGCATATTCGCTTTGACACCCAGCGTGAAAAGGTCACTGGCGGTACGCGTGAGACACTGGATATCCTGATTGCTGACGAGCTGGGCACCCGCGACTACGAGACTTTTAGTGGGGGAGAGGCATTCCGGGTCAATTTTGCCATCCGTCTGGCACTCTCCCGGCTTCTCGCCCGCCGTGCCGGGACGCAGCTGCGCACTTTGATCATTGATGAGGGGTTTGGCACCCAGGATACCCAGGGGCGTGAGCGCCTGATTCAGGCAATCAACGCCATCAAGGACGATTTCGACCTGGTTCTTGTCATCACCCACATTGATGAGCTTAAAGAGGCCTTCCCGGCCCGCATCGAAATTACCAAAACCCCTGAAGGATCACAGATCGAAATTGTCTGATCAGGGTTCAATGGTTACTATGCCTGCCACCACATAATCGCTGGCTACCCCTCCTGCGGTCACGCGCAGCCGTGGTCCTTCAGGTGGGAAATACAGGCCGATTCTGATCTCGTAACTGCCCGGCAATAGCCCGGCAGGCAGCAGGATGGCAATCCGTTCTTCCACGTCCTGATCCGGTTCCCAGCCATTCATCGGGATCACGCCCTCCCCAGGTACATAATCATATTGGGCCACGAGATCCCCACTGCTGTCTACTACATGCGTGAAGACCACGAACGAGTCCATTACCGGCTCGCATACCTGCCAGATCAATGCCATGCGGATTGCCTCGCCCATGCGTGGGGTGGGGGCAACCAGCGCCACCTGCTGCAGCATGATCACCGACTCCCATTCAGCGTTTATGGATTCATAGTTCAGATCGGTCGGGCCGGTCACATAGGTAGTCCGGCTGATCTGGTCAAACCATCCCTGCCCGATCCGGTACAGCCTGGTAAGCAGCATCCGGGATATCCACCGTTCCGGGTCGATGCCATCCGGGTTCACCTGTATAACTTCAACCCACGTTCCATCGGTTTCCGGGATGACCCTGTCCACGGCATCAGCGGCATGGGTCGCATCGAGCGGCCACACAGCCATCTCCAGCGCGACCGTATTTGCTACACCCCAGGATTGGATCATCGGGAGATGGTTTGGAGGAGCAACTACCGTAACACGCTCTGCAGATGAAGGAGCAATCTCCGCAGCCAGACAGCTATATGCCCCGGAGAGGCTCTCCGGGGGAGCTGCTCCCAGCGTATAAATAGCCGCGGCAAGTTCTCCCTCAGCGCCGGTAACCCGATACACATCCAGGCTCGTATGCCCGTGTGTATAACGCCCAACCTGTTCCAGTATCGCGCCATGTGGGCTTTCGGGCATGGGATCGCCAGGGTAATTTGTGCGAATGATGTAGACTGCTTCGCCATGGAATAACCACTCAGCCAGCCTGGCCCTCTGGGATTCATCCTCCGGCTTCAGCCACAGGTGCTCCCCAACTCCTTCACCCAGGTACACCGATATATGCCAGAAATACCCGCCATGGGTCAGTGTGTTCAGGGATGTTGCTTCACCAGACTCCTGCCAGAACTTGAGCAGGTCATCCGCTGCTGCCCGGTATGCCTGCCCGGCAGTCAGCCCCTCACGGTAAAGGTAGTTATCCCCATCCGCCAGTTGCACCCGGTCAAAATCACCTATCAACAGGGCACAGAACCATAACCCAGACATCACTATGGCAGCCAGGAGAAAGTGGGGAATCACCCGCCAGATTGGCTTGCGAAAGAGAGGAAAGCCCACCATCTCAACCAGCGCCACCCCCACCAGGGCAGCCACAGGCGCTGTCATCGAGGTGAAATACCGGGCCGGGAGTGTGTACAGGTCAGTGCTGATCATGAGCTGGAATGCGGGAAAAACAATCGCCGGGATCACCAGCAGCAGGATCGCACGCCTGCGCCGGTTGATAATCAGCAATATCACACTGAAAAGGACAATCACGACAACAAACCATCCCAGGTAAGCCCTGGTGAAGCCCGCAAAGCTGCTGAGGTCTCGAAGCAGGTCCTGCCTTATAGCCAGGTTATCCAGCTTCAGAAGCCGTAGACGGTCAATGGTAGCCTGGTTCTGGGCAGGTATGTACCCATTCGTGGCGGCAATCCAGTACACCAGCCGGGACAAACCGGCTCCCAGACCAATGCCCGTAGCCGAAAACAGCAATCCTTTCCACAGCTTATCTTGCGATCGGGCCAGCAGAGCTGCACCGATCAATGGGATGGCAAAATAGGGCAGGGAGGATAATTTTGTCAGGTAGGCGCCGGCAAGAAAAACGCCAAGCACCAGCCCGTGCCACCACCGGGGAGAGCGGGCCATGTGGATAGCGGTCAGCAGTGTCATCGTGGTGAAAAGTGACACAAGCGGGTCTGTTAGCGCCTGCCGCTCGTGGAACACCGCCATTGGCAAGAAGGCATAGACCAGCCCGGCTATAAGTCCTCCGGTCCGACTCCCCAGTAATTTCACCATAGCAACACAGGCCGCCAGACTGACCATACCCGTGAACACGGATAACATTCGGCCCACAAAGGGAGCTTCCGGGCCAGTCGGCCTGAAAACCGCAAGGACAATAGGATGAAGAGTTTTGTTGTCAATCACGCCGGCAAAATACTCATGCTGTGTGGCGACATTGGCCGCACGCATGATATGGGTTGCCTCGTCAAGGTAAAGCGGCGCATAATCCAGCCGGATAATGCGTGACGCACACCCCAAGAGCAGCAGTATCACGGCGATCAGCAGAAACAGGCGGTGGTTTTCGGGCTTCGTGCAACCGGTCATTTTCTGGTCCTTGAACAGGTAGCTGTCTCACTTTATAGCACGGAGAAGACAAACCAACCAGCCGGGTTCCTGGGAACAGGCTGAATTGGCGCGGGCGCTTTTCTTGGGGCACAATCGTTGTATAGTACTCTCACCGGGGAAAAGAATGGTACTCCAACATACGCTTACTGACCGGCTTGCAGTTGTCCCCTTTCTTGGTTTCGGACAGGCTGAAGAAGAGGGCTGGATGGGATTGCTCCTGAGCCGGCTCCTGAGCGATCACCTTCAAAACGCCGGGTTTGATGTGGTAGCCTACACCGATCTGGTGGACCATCTCTCCTCAGCTAATTATGCCCTGCCTCTCAGGCCCGAACATGCTGATGCGCTGCGGGCTCATTTCAAGCTGCGGGCGTTGATACACGGGCGTTTTATCCTGGATACGGGTGCTGGGATGTTTGGGTTTAACCTGTCGGTTGTCGCCCCCGATCTCCCCCCTGTTCCCCTTGAGGCCACTACACCGGTCGCCGGTTTCAGCCGGTTTATGGAACAGATGGCGCTGGCAGTGATCGAGCGGCTGGGACTGCCCATTGACGACCAGATTCGCAAGGACCTGAGAAGGACAGCTCGACCGGGTCAGCTTGAGGCCCTGTGGCAGCTTGCCAAAGCCCATTCCGCCTGGCAGTCCGGGCAGAATGAACTGGCAATGGCTTCAGTCATTTCTGCGCTTGCTGTTGATCCGGGTTATGAAGAAGCGGCCGAGTTGGAGGTTGCTGTTGCCCGCAATTCGGGAGACTCCGCAACAGCACGTGATGCCTTTAATCGCTGGGCTGACATCGCCGAGAAAGCCGGAAGGCCGCTTGAACAAGCCCGCCGGTTGATTATGATGGGCAACTGGCTGGCAGGCAAAGGTGAATGGGATAATGCCCGTCAGGTCTTTGAAAACGCCCGCGACCTGTACCAGCGAGCCAGCTTTGAAGTGGGTACAGCACGGGCTGAAAACAATATTGCGAACCTGGATATGCAAACCGGGAATCCCCAGGAAGCGATCCGGATATATCGCCGCAGCCTGCGTATTTTCGAGTCAGACCCTTCCACCCAGATGGATGCCGCGCTTACCCTGTTGAATCTCAGCCAGGCGCACCGCATGCTGGGGCAGGGGAATGAAACCCTGCGGGCAGTGGAACGGGCAACTGCTCTCGCCCGCCAGTTGAAAGACAACTTGCTTCAGGCCCACTGCCTGGCTCGCATCGCCGGTGTCTACACAGACCGGGGTGAATGGGGAAGCGCAGAGCAAGGCTTTGCCCAGGCCGCCAGCCTGTTTGATGTCCTGGGGGATGATCAGAACTTGGCCGTCATCCACATACAGCAGGGCGTTCTGAAGCGCCGCCAGGGCAAGTACCACGAGGCCGAAAACCTGTTCCTTGATGCCCTGAATATGTTAAAAGATTCTGCTGCCCCGCATGACCTGGCGATACTCTGGCTGAATCTTGCCGACCTGTACCTGGCAATGGATATTTATGATCAGGCCCTGAACTATGCACGGCAGGCCAGCAAGGCATTTTCCCATTTGAAGTCCGGCCTCCTGCCCCGGTCAGCAGAACTGCTGGACATCGTGGAGCAGCTTGCCCGGGAACAACCTGGAAGCAGCATACTTGTTGATCAGGCAGGAATGGAGGATGTATACCCCGGCAAGCGCAGCTCGAACAGGAATTCACTTTACAACCGGGACAATTTGTACGATAATGAGCATAATGATGATATAGACAGGGAGTGACGAGGACACTTAACAGCCGTGCAGGCCGCACACCCGAGATGTGAACGAGCCTGATGGTCCTTGCAGTCACTCCCTTGCTTTTTCGTCCCCCATCCATTTGTTGGAATTACATAAGAACCCCTTCGGGGACCCGAAAATCCCCTTGACAGAATATCTGCCACGGTCTATACTAGCCCGGATTAGCACTCCCGACGTGCGAGTGCTAATCCGGGCTAGTGAATAGAACTTGATTTGTGTAACCAGAAGGAGGTTATTACCTATGTCACTACAACTGCGCCCCCTGGGTGATCGCGTTGTCGTTGAACCCATTGAACGCGAAGAAACCTTTGCCGGTGGTCAACTGGTTCTCCCGGAAACAGCCAAAGAAAAACCGCAGCAGGGAACCGTTCTGGCGGTTGGGGCAGGCCGCAAAGACGACGATGGAAAGCGCATCCTGATGGATGTAGAAGTCGGGCAGACGGTGCTCTTTGCCAAGTACGCAGGCACGGAAGTCAAGATCGACAATAAGAAACTGCTCATCCTCAAAGAATCAGACATCCTGGCCATTGTTGAGTCGTAATCCAATTTACTGAACTACTCGGAATTTACGGAGGAATAAGACATGCCCAAACAGCTAGCATTTTCTGAAGACGCCCGGCGCAAGCTTAAAACCGGGGTTGATATTGTTGCCAACGCCGTGATCACCACGCTTGGCCCCAAAGGTCGCAATGTTGCGCTCGATAAGAAATTTGGTGCCCCCACCATTACTCACGATGGTGTGACAGTTGCCAAAGAAATCGAGCTGGAAGACCCCTTTGAGAATATGGGCGCCCAGCTTCTCAAAGAAGCTGCCATCAAGACCAATGACATTGCCGGTGACGGCACCACCACCAGCATTGTCCTCGCCCAGGCAATCGTCAACGAAGGGCTGAAAAACGTGGCTGCTGGTGCTAACCCAATGCTGCTCAAGCGCGGTATTGAAATAGCGACCGACCACGTCGCGCAGGCCATCCTTGACCAGGCGGTTGAGATCGATACCCAGGAAGAGATTGCCAGCGTAGCCAGCATCTCTGCCCAGGACCGCGAAATCGGTGAGTTGATCGCTGAAGTAATGTGGAAAGTGGGTAAGGATGGGGTCATCACCGTCGAGGAAAGCAAGGGACTCGAATTTGAGACCGAATACGTTGAAGGTATGCAGTTTGACCGTGGCTATATCAGCCCCTACTTCGTCACCCATCCTGAGGGCATGGAAGCCATCATTGAGGAACCCTTCATCCTCATTCACGACAAGAAAATTTCCGCTGCTGCCGATATTATGCCCATCCTTGAAAAGCTCCTGAACCGGGGAAAGCGGGAACTGGTTATTATTGCTGAGGACGTGGATGGTGAGGCGCTTGCCACACTCGTCCTGAACAAGCTGCGCGGTATGTTGAATGTCCTCGCCGTGAAGGCTCCGGGCTTTGGCGACCGCCGCAAGGCGATGCTCCAGGACATTGCCACCCTGACCGGTGGAACCGTCATCACTGAAGAGCTGGGTCGCAAGCTGGAAAGCGTCACCATTGAAGACCTCGGCAAATGCGAGAAAATCGTTTCCTCCAAAGACGATACCACCGTTATCGGCGGTGCCGGCAGCGAGGAAGAGATCAAGGGTCGCATCGAGGAGATCAAGGTCGCCATCGAAAAGAGCACCTCAGATTACGACCGGGAGAAGCTCCAGGAGCGCCTGGCCAAGCTGGTTGGTGGTGTGGCGATTATCCGCGTTGGCGCAGCAACCGAAGTCGAGCTTAAAGAGAAGAAGCACCGCGTTGAAGACGCCCTGTCTGCCACCCGCGCTGCGGTTGAAGAGGGCATTGTTGCAGGCGGTGGTGTTACGCTGATCAACGCTATGGTCACGCTCGATGCTGTCGAGATGCCTTATGCTGATGAGCAAACCGGCGTTAATATTGTGCGCAAGGCGCTTGAATCCCCGATGCGCAAGATTGCTGCCAATGCCGGTCAGGACGGCGCGGTCATCATTGATACCGTTCGTCGCTATGCTGAAGAGCACAACAACAAGAATATCGGTTACGATGTCATCACCGGGGAGTTCGTTGATATGCTGGAAGCAGGCATTATTGATCCGGCCAAGGTAACCCGTGGTGCGCTTGAGAATGCGGCGAGCATCGCAGCAATGATCCTCACCACCGAGGCGCTCATCACCGACATTCCCGAACCAGAAAAACCTATGCCCCCCATGCCCGAGTACTAAACCGGGAATATGCATTGAAAAACCCCTCTCTTGGAGAGGGGTTTTTGTTTACCCACAGTATGTGGGGAAGAACTTCCCATAAAGCGTTACAATGAAAGTATGGAGGCCTTTGTGTCATTTCATGGTGGGGGAAAAAACGTGGCGGCGAAAAATGGGGCCAATCAATCACAAGGCCGGGCCAATCACTATTATCGAAAGCTGTTTTTGGACAACTACATGTACAACCAGTCTGGAAGAGGCTTAGGCAAACACCGCCTTCCCAGCGTGCGCCCAACGCCTAAACACAAACAGCGCAATTTCCGTCACGAACCAGCTGTACAGCTTTTACTGGTCTTTGGCCTGCTGGTTGTATGCTTCATCTGCACAGTGTTAACTGCACTAGCCGTCAGAGCCCTTCAGAGCTTCTAGCCAGAGCGTTGTCGAAGAACTCTCCCATCCCCCTCCCGCCGGGTGAGACCGATTTCATCCAGATGTTCAAGCAGCCCCAGCACATACTTGCGGCTGGTTGAGAGCAGGTCGCGCGCTTCAGCCACAGTAATTGAGCCCTGGGTATGGATGGTGGTTGTAACCTGCCCCACCAACCACTCATACGTCTCGGCTGTAAACAGCACATCGCCGCTGACCTGCACCAGGTCGCCGCGCTCCACCAGGGCCTGCAGCACATCTTCCCCAACGGCACCCTGCACCTCTTTCACACTCGGAGTGGTAACAGGATCGTTATTAAACTGCTGCATAAGCACGTCGATCCGCGCTTGCTGGGCAGGGGTAAACCGAACTTCGTGCCCCGGCAGGGCAACAACTGCCCCGGCATCAACCACCAGTTTCAAGGCCGCGGCCTTTTCCACAACCTCGCCAAACAACCGTCCATCTGCAATATCAAGACGGCTGCGCAGGGCTTCGCGGGGCATTCCTTTCCGGAGAGGTCGCTGCCGGTGAAAAGTTTCCAGTTCCCCGGTCAGCCGCTTCGCCAGCCCGGCCCACCGGTTTTGGGATATCAAGTACAGGTCTCCAAGTGACAGGATATCCCCATTTTCAAGCCCACGATTCACGATCCCAGACAGCTCATCCTCGCCAATACCGGTCTGGGCAGCCAGTTGCTGCTGGGTGAGAACCACTGTGCTGCCCAATGTGTGCAGCGCCAGTTCCTCGGGTGTCCCGGCGGAAAGCGTTTCAAACCGGGTGATGACATCAGATTTAAATCGTCTCCAGCGGTGGGGAGGATGTGGATCAAGCACGACCCCGCCGCCAATTGTCTGTGGCGGGGAAGGATACCGCAGAATAAACCGGTCGCCTTTCTGAAGTGCAACGGGTTCCGCCAGCCTGATCTGGAGCCAGCCGCTGTGTCCCGGTTCCAGCTCCCGGTCTCCTACCAGGCGGACATGGGCAATTGACTCAGCCGCGCCGGAGAAAAACTTGACCTCATCATTGTGTTTTAGTACGCGAACAGCATCGGGCAGATGCAGGTATGATGTATCCGCCAGTGTGGTACCCTCTATACTCCCCGGCAGGCAAACTACGTTCCCCCTGGACAGCATATCTTTTGAGACCCCGCTGAGGTTAATTGCCACCCGGCTGCCTGGCCCAACCCGTTGAAGCGCCTCTTTGTGGCTTTGCAGGCCCCGTATGCGGGCGTGGATCCCCTGTGGAGCAATTTCAACTTCATCGCCAACACCAAAGGACCCGCCGGTTAGCGTACCGGTCACCACAGTGCCAAAGCCGCTCATCGTGAAAACCCGGTCCACCGGCAGGTATGGCTGCCCCCTGTCTACCCGGGGAAGGGTGTTCCCCAATGCGTCATCCAGCGCCCGGATCAGGTCTTCAAGCCCTGCGCCTGTCCGGGAAGAAACAGGGACAATCGGCGCCCCGTCCACCACTGTCCCGGCAAACACATCCTCTATCTCCAGACTGACCAGATCAATCCACTCGGGATCGTCGATCAGGTCGATCTTGGTCAGAGCAATCACGCAGCCGGGGATTTCCAGCAGGTCCAGGATGGCTGCATGCTCCCGCGTCTGCGGCATCACGCCCTCATCGGCAGCGATAACCAGCAGCGCCAGGTCTATCCCGCCCACTCCAGCCAGCATATTTTCAATAAAATCGCGGTGACCGGGCACATCAACGATGCCACAGGTTCTGCCACTGGGAAGGTCAATCCAGGCAAATCCCAGGTCAATGGTCATCTCGCGTTCCTGCTCTTCTGTTAACCGGTCGGGATGAATGCCTGTCAGTGCCTCAACCAGTGCTGATTTACCATGATCAACGTGGCCGGCAGTCCCAATTACGTAGGCCATCGGGCTATGTCAGTGAGGGCAGTGAGCCCCGTGAATCTTCTGCCTGCTCACGAAGGGTTCCGAACTGCACAGACAGAGCTGTCAGGAGTTCCTGCTGCATTTTTGTGATGTGCTGGATATGCTCTACCAGCTTTTCACCCTGTTCTGCGTTCTGGGCTGCGGTTGCCTGGATCGTAGCCAGGGTTTTGTTATTCTCACGCCAGGCCTCTTCATTCGAGATGGTAAACTGGCGCCAGCGTGTCTGGTCATCACCCATAAAGTCTTCCCATTCCAACCGGAATCGTTCCTCTGACAGGCGCTGTACCTCGCTCTGTTCGTTAATGCGCCGGTCCACCCGGTCCACCAGCCTTTCAAAGTCCTCAATCTGCTGCTTCATGACCCGGTGCGTTTCTGACCAGCCCTGGAACTGTTTGCTGAATAAAACCATTTCATCACCGAACTCGTCCATGCGCCGGAGCATGTCCTGCATGGTGCGTTCCCGCTGCTGCTCGGCCAGGGCCTGATCCTCGTTTAACTTCTGACGCTGCTGTTTCAATTCTCCCAGCGCGCCCATTACCTCTGTGACCGATCGTTCATTTCTCCGGCTGAGTTCCTCAAGCAGGTCAGTCTTAGCCTTAATGCTGTCATTTTGCTTTGCCAAGCCATCCAGTTCGCTGTTGATGTCTGAAACACGACGGGAGTCCTGACGGCGCTGTTCTTCCAGGAACGATAGCGATCGCTCGAATTCCTCAAGCCCCCTGCTCAGGTTATCCGCATATGCCTGAAGCTCTGTTGCTACCCTGGACAGGCGCTCTTCCTCCACCTGGCGTGGCTGCACAGCCCGGTCGATCCGTCCGATGACCTCCTGCCGCAGGTCTTCAACTGATTTCATCAGCGCTTCGCGGTCTTTCTCCCGCATTTTGCGTTGTTCCTGCTCCAATGAGGCACGCTGTTCTTCAAGCTGCTTGATTTCAGCGGCAAATTCAGTCCTGATTCGAATGATTGTCTCATCGAACAGTGAAATCGAGAGCAGCGATGAGCGCAGCAAGTTAATTTCTGCTCCCAGATCATTTATCTGCCGCGCCTGGTCTTCCACCAGGGCTGTTTGTGCTGCCAGCCGTTCTTCAAGCCGGGTGATAGCTGCCCGATCTTTACGGCGTTCTTCATCAAGCCAGGCAACCATCTTCGCCGTTTGGTTTGTTTCCATGCTGGGATTGCTCCTGAGTGAACCTAAATCACTGTTCTGACAGCTATTCTATCCAAATACCGGTACATGTAACACATTCTCCACTCGCTCGTGCTTATAACATAATTACTATATATTATAAAAGAAGTGCTGCGCACATCATGGCTCCACCGTCGCGCATGTTTGGGAAGGATGCGCTGTTTCTGCCTTGTTTGAAATGATATGTGCAGAAGGTCAATCCACATAGAGTGTTGCCACAGAAGGAGGAATCATGGTCAGTTACGCCGACAAGCCATGGACCAGAAATTACGACTCTGGTGTCCCGGCTTCATTAGCTCCCTATCCCAACATATCCATATTTGAAATGCTCGATCAGACTGTCTCGCGGTTCCCGGACAATACCGCCTGTATCAGTTCAGCCGATCTGCCCCTGTTTGGCCGGAAACACGCAGAAATCACCTACCGTGAACTGGGTGATCTGAGCGATCGCCTGGCCGCGGGCCTTGCTGCTATGGGAGTCAAAAAGGGGGACCGGGTAGCTCTTCACTTTGCCAACAGCACCCAGTTTATCATTGGATTTTTTGGCATCTCGAAAGCTGGAGGGATTGTCGTCGCCATCAACCCGACCTTTCCCCCCAAGAAAATTGCCGAGCAGTTAAACGACAGTGGGGCTGAAACACTGATCACCAT
>JAFGNO010000155.1 GCA_016926985.1 Anaerolineae bacterium | reverse complement strand
GGTGGTTCCAACCTCAACCAACCGCGCCCCACTCCGGGTCATGACATCTGGCATGCGGAAGCCGCCGCCAATCTCAACCAGCTGCCCCCGTGAGATCACTGCCCCCTTGCCAGCAGGAGAGGTGGGCGCTGGCCCTGCCAGGCCTGCAAGGGCCAGCAGCACCGCCGCGGCGTTGTTATTCACCACCAGGGCCGCTTCCGCACCAGTAATGCGGGTCAGCAGCGCTTCAGCATGAGTAAAACGCGAGCCCCGGATTCCTGCATCAAGGTCATATTCCAGTGTGCTGTAGGTCCCTCCCACAGCTTGCAGCGCTGCTAACGCATCATCTGAGAGTGGTGCGCGCCCCAGGTTGGTATGCACAATAACGCCGGTGGCATTGATAACCGGCTTCAGCGTAGGGGCAAGCCAGGCATCAAGCTTTCGCCGGGCGATTTTGAGCAGGGTTTCCACATCGGGGATATGGTCTGTTGCATCAGCAAGGATTGAGGCGCGGACATCAGACAGCGCCTCGCGGATGGCTTCGATGCCCAGGTCACGGCCAACCGTTGAAAGCAGTATACGGGCTGCTTCATGGCTGATCACACTGTCCACGGAGGGCAAATCGCGCAGCAAGGGACTATTCATATCACCTCATGTTATTCGGGTCGGTAGCGTGTACGGTCGCGCAGCAGCAGCAGCGCCTCGATCACCACCAGCGCCAGCGCGACGATAAGCGCAACCGGGATGGAAAGCAGACGTGGGATGCGCAGCCAGACGCAGGCTGTTCCAAAGAGCCCCACCCAAACCCCCTGCCGGATCAGAATTGCGGGCGTGAGCTGTACACCTTTTTTGGAAGCAAATCGCTGGTGGAGCAAGCGGACAAATGGGAGGGCTGTACTCGTCAGCGCAACCTGGAGCAGTGCATACATTGCCCAGCGGTTGGGCACTGTCGGCAGTGTATTGCTCAGCAGCCACACCAATCCTGACCAACTCCCCGCAGCCAGAAGGATGCCGGTCACAACCACGCTGGTCAGTGACGAAGGACTAACTCTGGATAATGTGTTTCGCGGCTTTTTCATTGCCTTATTGGGCGCAGACATGGGCCAATTATACCCGGCAGGCAGTCCAATACGCTATTGCGCAGTCTGCGACTGTGCTCACGTATGGAACTTGGCTATAATCAGCGGGATTTTGAATTGAGGCAGCGAAAAGATGGCAGTGGTCACCGGTCACAATCTGGCCAAATCATTTGGCGCAGAGGATATCTTCAGCGGCATTACTGTAAGCATCCCGCAAGGCGCACGCATCGCGATGGTAGGTCCCAACGGGTCGGGAAAGACCACTTTGCTGAATCTGCTTGCCCGCCGGGATGATCCGACTGAAGGAACTGTTTCTCATGCAAAGAGCATCCGGATTGGCATTTTACCTCAGGAAGCTGACCTTGCGCTGGTCACGGATAGGACACTATGGGATGAGATGCTCCTGGCCTTTGCCGATCTGCTGGCCCAGGAAGAACGCCTGAATCAACTTGCAGATGCGCTTGCCAATTCCCCCGACAACCCGGAACTGCTGGATGCCTTTGGCGCCGCCCAGATGCGTTTTGAAACTGCCAGCGGCTATACCTACACCACCCGCATCAACCAGGTTCTGGGAGGACTTGGCTTTGAGCGCGAGGAATTCCCCCAGCCGGTCAACCAGCTTTCCGGGGGACAGAAGACGAGGGCCCTGTTGGCCCGCCTGCTGCTAGAATCGCCGGATTTATTGATCCTGGACGAACCGACCAATCACCTGGATTTGCAGGCTATTGAATGGCTCGAAAAATGGCTGAAGACCTTCGAAGGCGCGCTGCTTATTGTCTCTCACGACCGCTATTTTATGGATGCAGTTGCTACCCGGATCTGGGAATTGACCCATGGTCATTTGCTTGAATACAGCGGGAACTACAGCCATTATACTCAGCAGCGAGAGGAACGCTGGGCCCGGGCAAATGCGCTCTTTGAGCAGGAGAAAGAGCGCCTGTTGAAAGAGGTCGACTTCATCAAGCGTAATATGGCGGCCCAGGCCACAGCTCAGGCAAAGGGGCGGCTGAAACGGCTGACGCGTCAGTTGGTCGCCATTGAGGAAGTTGGGCTGGTCAATGCGCTTTCTGCGGCGAACTGGTCAAGCCTCGGCATAAGCGTTGAACGACCTTTCAGTATTGAAGAAGCAGAAAGGCGGGTGCGCGCGCTGCGCAAACCCGTCCAGCCCCTGCAAACGCTGAATCTCCGCCTGCGGGCCAGGCAGCGATCCGGCGATAAGGTCCTTATGACTGATGGGCTGACGGTCGGCTACCCGGATGCAAACGCCCCCCTTTTCCAGGCGCCCGATATCACGCTTTATCGCGGTGAATGCGCCGCGCTGATTGGGCCAAATGGGACAGGGAAGACTACCCTGCTCAAGACCATCCTGGGCAGATTGGAAGCGCTGGGCGGCGAAGTGCGGATCGGCGCCAGCGTTGAAATAGGATATTTTGCCCAGGCCCATGAAGAGCTCAACCCGGACCGGACAATCATTGAGGAGATCCAGGCAGTCCAGTACATGGAAGAGGGTGAAGCCCGGAGCTACCTTGCCCAGTTTCTCTTCACTGACGCAGATGGTTTCAAGCCCATCAGCCTGCTCAGCGGCGGCGAGAGGGGACGGGTAGCGCTGGCCAAACTGTCCCTAAGCGGCGCCAACTTGCTGCTGCTCGATGAACCGACCAATCATCTGGACATCCCATCCCAGGAAATCCTTGAAGCGGTGCTGGCAGAGTTCACCGGCACGATCCTTCTGGTCTCCCACGATCGCTACCTGATCCGGAACCTGGCAACACAGGTATGGGCACTCCATACTCTTGACACATCGAGAACCGGTCAAACAGAGCTTGTGGTATTTGAGGGTCCCTATGATGAATACCTGGCCTGGCGTGAGGGCCGGCAAACTGTGTCAGCCGCCGAGCGTAAAAAGGGAAAAACCGCCCGCAAGCCAGAGCCGTCCCCTGTGCCACAACTGAACCCCTACCAGCGGAGGAAACGCCTTGCCCAGGTAGAAGCGGATATACACCGGCTGGAAGTAGAGCTTGTCAATATCAGCGGGGCGCTGGAGTCGTCCAGTGCATCCGGTGATGTGGGAGAAGTTACCCGGCTGGGCGCCGCCTATATGCATACAGAAAAGGCCATAGAAGACCTGATGGGAGAGTGGGAAAAACTCCACTTTGAGTAAGCGTAGTGCTGCACGAAAAGCAGGGGGATTGTCATTGTCAGATTGATTCGATCCTCTCCCCCAACTGCCCGGGTTCTGGTGGACTACCACCCTTGTGGGTATAAGCGAACGTATTTGTAGATAATCGGCGCATATACCTGGAGAGCATGCAACCGGGATTGGGGGCCTGGATGGACTTCAATCAGACATTGTTCTATACTAAAGATCAGGTCG
>JAFGNO010000154.1 GCA_016926985.1 Anaerolineae bacterium | reverse complement strand
GGCTAGCACAAAAAAGCTTAGTGATAGATCACAGAGCCGCGATTTAATGGTAGAAAAGGAGCATCACAGCGCAGGGGAGCGGTGAATGTAAAGGATGATGCGTTGGATACTCCAGACAGTTCCGGGCGAGGTAACTCTCGCCCGTTTTTATTTCCCGGAAGCAGCGGTCGGGAGTGTCAACAGTGGCGCACCTCGCAGCGCTGACCGCATGGCAGCCCGATCATCCCAGGGATACTCGGTAGCGCCAAAGCACATGGACTGCTCATGGCCTTTCCCGCAGGCCAATACAATATCGCCCGACCGGGCCATCTGTGTGGCAAAGAAGATCGCCCTGCCCCGATCCGGGATCCGCCAAAAGGTCTCCCCCTCAATGCCGCCATTTTCGCGCGCTGCCTCTGCACTGGCAGCCATGATCGCTTCCAGCGACTCGGTGCGCGGGTCTTCCGCTGTGATAATGACCCGGTCAGCAAGCCCTATAGCAACTTTCCCCATCAGCGCCCGCTTGGCAGGATCGCGGAGACCTGCCGAGCCAAAAACAACAATCACCTGTCTGTCCTCAGCAATCATGCCCCGGGCAGCCTGAAGGGCCATTTTCAGCGCGTTGGGGGTGTGGGCAAAATCAACCAGCGCCAGAAAATCCTGCCCTTCATCAACCCGCTCCATACGGCCCGGAATAGACTTCACCTTTTCAATACCCTGGAAAATACCTTCGTGTTCTATTTCCAGCGCAACTGCAACAGAAATCGCCGCCAGAATATTGCTGACATTGAATTCGCCGACCAGCGCCGAGCGGATATTCACCATACCGTTTCTGGCAATTTCCACACCGAAAGCCATAGCATCCGGGTGATAGACGACATCCCTTGCCACTATATCAGCTTCTGTATGCTGCCCGGTTGAATATGCCAGCCGCCGGTCAGCAGGAATTGCCAGCAAATAGTCCGCACTTGGCCGATCATCCAGGTTGATCACTGCTGTCTTGCTCACCCCTGGCTTGCGAGCACCGTCGGTGAGATTGCGAAACAGCCTGGCCTTTGCATCGCGGTAGTTATCCCAGGTGTCATGAAAATCGAGGTGCTCATGCTGGATGTTAGTCACCACGGCGATGTCAAAATCGCATGCGGAAACACGATGCTGGGCCAGCCCATGTGAGGTGGCTTCAAGCACGCAGTGCGTCAGTCTGGCGTCTACCATCCGGGAAAGATAGGCCTGGACTTCGGGGGCTGTGGGCGTGGTCACATGCAAACCCGTGGGCAGGTCCTGGTCACCAATCATCGCACTGATGGTGCTGATCATGCCCGCCCGGATACCGGCGGCTTTCAGGATGCTGTACACCAGATTGGTGGTGGTGGTTTTTCCGTCAGTGCCGGTAATGCCAATCATCACCAGATGGCGGGATGGAAAACCATAATATGCAGCCGAGAGATAAGCCAGCGCCTTGCTGCTGCTGCTCACCTGAATATAGGGGACACCCACAGCCAATGACTGCGGCAGGCGCTCGCCAACTACAGCAGCCGCGCCGCCGGCAACTGCTGCAGGGATATACTGATGACCATCAGTAGAGCCACCGGTACGTGCAACAAACACTCCGCCCGGCTCAACCTGGCGATTATCCTCAACAACAGGGGCAGTTACCTGGCAATCTTCTATTTGACCATCGATCTGGATGACCCCGGGAACGGCAGCGATCAGGTCGGCAAGCTCCACAGGCTAATCCCTCCACATGAGAAAAAACCCCTGGCAAATCCAGGGGCAACCATCCCACCAACCGGAACAGCAATCCGCGCAGATTGCTGGTTGGCAGCTCTTAAAACTGAAGCAGGGGCTGGTGTTACACGGCGCAAACAGGGCCATGACTGAGGTCAGCCCACAAAACACTCAAGCAATTGGGCGCAGACCTGGTTTCATTATGGGCGTATTACGCTCAATTGCATCAGGACAACGAGTCGCGCATTTCGGCCAGCTGGTTAAAGAAGCTGCCATCAACCTGTTGGCCCTCACCACGGACAATAACGCCGCCCAGGATACCCGGCTGAGTGATAAATTGGATATCGTCTGTGCCCAACTCAGCAGCGAACATCTTCTGCTCGGCCTGTGTCAGCGGGACAGCAGTCACTACTTCCAGTGCTCCCCCTAATCCCTTGGCTTCCTCTGGCAGCGAGGTAAAGAACTCCTTCACGATTTCTTTCTGTTTCTTTCCATCCAGCTCAGTTGCAATCAAGTGATTTGCCGCGGCAATGCTCAACTCGATGATCTGGTCACGCATTGAGGCCAGGGCCATGTCTTTCTCTGCCTTACCTTCAGCCTCTGCGTGTTCCTTGATGCGGGCTGCATCCGAGCGTGCCTCTGCCAGGAGTTGTTTGGTCAACTCATCGGCTCGGGATCGGGCTTCGTTAGTCAGCCGCTGTGCTTCAGAATGGGCCTCGTCAAGAATAGCCTGCCTGTCTGTTTCGGCACTGGCAAGGGCTTCCTCCGCGCGGCGAGCATTCGCAAGCGACTCCGCAATCCGCTCACGCCGCAGCGACAGCATCTTGACAATTGGCTTATAAGCCACCAGATACAGCAGCACCATCATGAGCAGCAGGTTGATAATATGGGTTATTAAGTATCCGAGGTTTATACCCAGGGCGTCCAGTGCGTCTGCCAATGTTCAGTCTCCTCAAAACTAGACAGTGTCGGGTAGTACGACCAACAGCGTTACGCGACACCAACAAAGACAATAACCAACGCCACAACCAGCGCATAAATTGCGATAGCCTCGGTGAAAGCGATTGCCAGAATCATATTCAACTGAACCAGACTGGCCGCTTCGGGATTACGCCCGATGGACTGCATCGCACCAAAAGCCAGCAAACCAATTCCGATGCCGGGGCCCAGCGCCCCAAGACCCATTGCCAGACCTGCCGCAAGTGCACGGGCAGCTTCGACTGTCAACTCCATTGTGCCTCCTCAACGTTAATCAGTAGGTGATCAAGAATTTCATATTAATGATGGTCGTCACCATGACCAACCATGGCCGAGCTGATGAAGACCAGCGTAAGCATGGCGAACACAAACGCCTGAATAAGGCCCACAAAGACCTCAAGCGCGTAGAAAATAATTGGCACACCCACCGGGATAAGAAACGCCATCACAAACAGCAGGATGGTCCCGGCGAACAGGTTGCCAAAAAGACGGAGGCCAAACGAGATGATCTTGGCAAATTCCGAGATGATCTCAATAAAGCCCGCTGCAAAGAAAATGTAACCCATGCCGCCTTTTTCAAGCGCCGGGATATTGAAAAACTTGGTCAGGTACGGCGCGCCAAGCTCACTCAGGCCGAAATACTGGACGGCAACCATCGCAACAATCGCAATCGCCAGCGTCAGGTTCAGGTCGGTGGTGGCAGTTCTAAGGAAAGGCGTGATCACGTAGCGAATACCGGACTCGTCGATTTCAGCATCTGCTGTTTCGTGGCCATGCTCTTCATGCATGGCATGCAGAATGTCGCAGTCCACCTGCGATGGCTCACCAATGCGGCTGATTTCGTTGCCGGCAAAATCCAGTCGCCACACATTGCCAAACAGCGGCGCTGCTCCAAATCCCTTCAGCCCCTCTTCCGCGTCGGCGCAGTGAAGCAGGCCAACGCTATCCACCCCGGGGAGGAAGTGAAGCCAATTGGCAACCAGCACAAAGAGGAAGATTGTGGCAACTATCGGGAACACCTGGCGAAGACGCTTAGTGCCAATGACCTGCTCAACCAGATTATAGAAGAACTCAAGCAGCGTCTCAAAGGTATTACCCCAGCCTTTAGGCACCAGCAGGTCATTACCCTCTTCGTCTACCGCTTTCTTATTCTGCTCATACCCCCTCAAACGGCGCAGCGCAGCACGTCCGGCCACCACCGCCATCAGCAGCAGTACGATATCTGCAATCAACGTGGTTATCATGGTGTTGGTGATATGAAACGGCTGCCCGGCCAGCGTGAAAAGGGGGGCAGACGTGAGCGCTTCAGCAGGCACCTGGACATGGGGGAACGCCACCGGTATCTGCGCAACGTTCAGCAGATACATTGGCAGACCGCATATCAGGCCTGCAACAACAAGGATCAGCAGAAACCGAAGTAAGCCTTTCAATGAATGTCTCTCCTCATATCAGGTGTGAGGACTACTTTTTTCACTGGTCGTCCTGCCAATCGCCCTCAGATCGATGCCCGGCCATATATTGTTCCTGCGCCTGTTTGCCAGCTTGAAGAGCCGCTGAGACCATCAGGAACAAACTGGCAAATATACTGGTAAAAATCAGCGCAAGAAGCAGCCAGGGCGTGGTGCCCAGCCATTTATCCAGTGCGCGGCCCGCAACGATTGCCAGAATGATGATGATTGGAGCCAACAGGCTGATCCCACCAACGCTGCTGCCAAGCAGGCTCAGGCTGCGCAAGGAAGTCGGATGCCCGGATTTTGTCACAGGGTATCAGCTCCAGTTTCCGGCTCAAACTCAGGCGCGGAGTTTAGCATAAAACCCCAAAGTGGTCAAAATACATCCGCTTCATGAGTCGTCCGATCCAGTACAAAAACAGGAAGCAATGGATGCCCCGCCCCAGACCGCACGTCTAAAACGCCGCGCAACTCGCTAAGGCGCCATCGCCGTGATGCTCTGCGCGGCATTCAGCGCCCAGTTCCACCAGGGAGCCGCGATCACGCCCATCAGGAGAATGCCAACCCCCGATATCCAGAGCACAGCAGCGAACGCCGGTGTGATCACCAGTGGGCGGGTATCCTCGTTAGGATCGACAAACATTACCTTGACAACCGTAAGGTAGTAATAAAGCGCAACAATGGCGTTCAGCACCCCGATAATTGCCAGCCAGGTATATCCTGCATCGACAGCCGCGGCAAACAGGAAGAACTTTCCGAAGAAGCCGGCCAGCGGGGGGACACCACTCAGGCTGAGCAGGGCCAGGATCATCGCCAGGGTTAGCGGAAAACTGCGGCGGCTCAGCCCGGCAAAATCAGCAATCTCATCGGTGCCGGTTGTGTTGCTGATCACACTAATCACTGTGAACGCAGCGATATTGGTCAGGACATACATAAACATGTAGAAAGCGACCGCTGCCGTCCCCAGATCCGTTTCAGTCAATGCTACAACGCCGATCAGCGTGTATCCCGCCTGCGCAATAGATGAATATGCCAGCATGCGCTTGATATTCTTCTGGACGATAGCGAGCAGGTTGCCCAGCGTCATGGTGATAACTGCCATTGCAGCAAGCAGGCCCGTCCAGTAAACAGCGACCTCAACCGGCCAGACGGCGTCAAACACACGTACCAGGAGGGCAAAGCTGGCTGCTTTGCTGGCCGTGCTGATAAAAGCGGTGGTGGAAGTCGGCGCGCCCTGGTATACATCAGGCGTCCAGAAATGGAAAGGAACCGCTGCCACCTTGAAGCCAAACCCTACCAGCAGCAGGAGCAAAGCCACCGCTACCGCAAATGCCCCGGTATCATCCCCGGCAAACATCTCGCCAAGTGGGGCCGCCAGATTATAGATGTTGGTCTCACCGGTGAAGCCAAACAGCAGACTCAGCCCGTAGAGGAACAGGCCTGCTGTCGCCGCACCAAACAGGTAGTATTTCAACCCGGCTTCGGTGCTGAGTTTTGAGTCACGCAGGAATCCAGCCAGGATATACAGGCTGATTGAGGCCGTTTCGACAGCCAGGAAAACCATCATGAGGTCGGCGGCGGCGCTCATCAGGCTGAGGCCCATCGTCGCAACCGTCAGGATGCCAAAGTACTCGCCCTGTTTACCCACCACAGGCGTATCTATTGAAATGAACGCCGTCAGCGCCCCGGCAATCAGCACCATGGTACGGAACATCAGCGCCAGCATGTCATAACGGATCATGCCGCCCAGCGCCGTCCCGGCATAGCTGGCATCATTAACCAATGAGAAACCGACAAACAGGTTGGCAAGCATGATCACAATCATGCCAACGCCGGTAACTACCCCCAGCGTCCGCTTGCGCACCAGACGGGTGAACAGGTCAACGAGCAGGACAGTCAGCAGAAGGATTAACAGGCCAATCTCAGGGAGAATGGGGACAACCACCTGTAAAAAGGGAATGCTTTCGGTGAACACCTATGCACCTCCCAGAAGGCGCGCTATGGGCTCTAACCCGGCGCTGACCATGGGCTGCATGATGGACGGGAAGACCCCAACCAGGATGAGCCAGGTGACCAGGATACCCAGGGCTAATTTGTCAAGTACAGTCACATCGGTAATTTCGTCATGCCACTTCGATGGGTCAAACTCGCCAAAGAAGATACGCTGAACAATGCGGAGCACGTAAGCCGCAGTCACCACAATGCCGATTGCCGAGATAATCGCGATGACCGCGTAGTAGGGAGCGATGGTCTGCCCGGCCTGCCACATCCCGACAAAGATGGGAAACTCGGCGACAAATCCGGAGAAACCCGGCATCCCCATACTCACCAGGCCGCCGACAATAAAAGCCAGCGCAACAACTGGCATCCTGTGCCAGAACCCGCCAAGCGAGGGAATATCGCGCGTGTGTGCCCGGTCGTAGACCATGCCAACCGAGGCAAAGAAGAGAGCTGTCATCACGCCGTGGCTGAACATCTGGATGCCGGCCCCGGTCATGCCGGTCAGGTTCATGGTGGCCCAGCCCATGCTGACCAACCCCATGTGCGATACCGATGAAAAACCGATCACGTATTTAAAGTCACGCTGCACCATGGCGATCATCGAGCCATAGACCACGTTAATCAGGGTGAGAAAGACCATCCACGGGAGATGAGTTTTTGCCCCTTCAGGGAGCAGCATCACCGCCACCCTGAGCGCGGAATAAGCGCCCAGCTTCATAAGCACGCCAGCGTGGATCATCGATACGGCAGTCGGCGCCGCAACGTGTCCATCCGGGCTCCAGTTGTGGAAGGGGAAAATACCCGCCAGGATGCCAAAACCGATGAAAATGAAGGGAAACCAGGTCTTGGCGAAAGTTGCCAGCCCCAGACCCAGCGGCAGGTCAAACGTCCTGTCATAGACACCGGCATCACGAGCCCGCATGAAGTCAACCATGTCAAAGGTCATGTCGGCTATACCCGCATCTTTGGCGACAAAGTACATTGCGATCACACCAACCAGGGCCACCACCGACCCGACCAGGATATAGAGCGTGAGTTTCATTGCGCCATATTCACGGGTGACCTTCCAGCCCCAGGTGGCGATCAGTACATACATCGGGAAGATCGCCAGTTCATAGAAGAAGAAAAGCAGGAAGACATCCAGCGCGACGAACACGCCATAGACCCCGGCAACCAGCAGCATGAAGAAGGCGAAGAACTCGCGGGGACGGTCATCAATCCCCCAGGAGATCAGCACACCGGTGAAGGATGCCAGCCCGGTGAGCAGCACCATCGGGGCGCTGATGCCATCCACGCCCATGTGATACCCGATGCCGAGCTGGGGCACCCAGTTCCAGCGCCCATCCTCAAAGAAGAACAGGGATGTCTCGCCTGAATTGTAGAACTGGTTAACGGCGAAAAAAATCCACAGTCCAAGCAGCAGGCTGATAAAGGTCGCCGCAGCCGCCACCGACCGGTATCCCGTTTTCAGCGTGGTGATACGGGCCATATCGGCTCTTGGATCGAGCTTTGTCTCGTCCGGCATTAAAAACAGGACGACCGCGGCCAGAACCGGGATGAATGTGATGACAGTTAAAAACGGAAAGTCCATAGGTTGACCCTTATTGAACGCCGCGAAACACTAGGTGAGCAATGCCGTAACGGTATCGTTGATGACCTGGACAATCCAGGCCGGGAAGATGCCAATCAGCAGCATCAGAATCATCAGCGGCGCCATGGCGACAATCTCGCGGGCATTGATCTCCAGCGTACGGTCAGCATGGTCAGCCGCATCCTTGTTAAACGGCCCGTGCAGCACGTGCCGGATTGCCTTGAGAATATACGCCCCGGTGAACAGCAAACCAAGCATGCCAATCGCGGTCATGATGGTGAAGAACGGGCTGGCCGGGAAAACGCCCCGGACGACCATGAACTCGCTCACAAAACCGTTCAGGCCGGGCAGGCCCAGCGAGGCCATCGACGAGAAGATCATGATCCCACCGTAGACCGGAGCCACCACCCACAACCCGCCCATTTTAGTCAGGTCGCGGGTATGGATGCGCTCATACATCATCCCGACCAGCGCAAACATCGCCGCCGCACTTAATCCGTGGTTGAACATCTGCAGGACAGCGCCGTTCATCGCAATGATAGCATTAAGCTGGTTGTGGCCTTCCGCGTCAAACCGGGACCCATAGCCTACCCAGGCCGCCACAGCAATGGCCAGCACCACCCAGCCCATGTGATTGACCGAACTGTAGGCAACCAGCCGCTTGAAGTCGGTCTGGCCAAAGGAAGCAAAGGCCCCCATCACAATCGCCAGCACAGCCAGGATGGCCAGCACCGGCGCAGCCGCATGCGCCTGAACCGGAAACAGCGGCAGCACCAGCCTGAGAAAGCCGTACGCACCCAGCTTGAGCAGCACACCGGCCAGGATCATCGACCCGGCGGTAGGCGCTTCGGTGTGAGCGTCAGGCAGCCAGGTGTGGAAAGGCCAGATAGGCACCTTGATGGCAAAGGCCAAGGCAAAGAGCCAGAAAGACACATTGCGGATGGCCCAGACGCCCACGCCAACAAACGTGCCCCCATCGCCCTGGAAGGCAGGCCACTCCACCAGGATCGTTTGCAGGTCAAACGTCCCCAGCGATAGGCCGATCAACTGGATCGAGAGCAGCAGCCCCAATGATCCCGCCATCGTATAGATGAAAAACTTGAAGCTGGCATACTCGCGATTCGCGCTGCCCCAGATGTTGATCAGGAAATACATCGGGACCAGCCCGAACTCCCAGAAGACGAAGAAGAGGAGCAGGTCCAGCGAGACAAACACCCCCATCATTCCCATCTCAAGCAGCAAAAAGAGCGCCATATACAGGTTGACCCGCTCAGTGATGCTCCACGAGATGATGACTGCCAGCGGGGAGAGAAGCGCGGTCAGCAGCACCATGGTGACGCTGATACCATCTACGCCCAGGTGATAGCTGGCATTGAGGATGGGAAACCAGGTCGCCTGCTGCTCAAAGCAAGCCTCAGCAGCGATATCGGTGCAGGGTTTCTGCTGAAACGCAAACCACATCCAGACCGCAACCGCCAGTGGAACAAGGCTGAACACCAGCGCCGTCCAGCGCACCAGGTTGGGCTTTCTGGGAAGCAGCATGATAACCACTGCTCCAAGAAGCGGGATGAAGGTGACCAGCGTCAGTGCGTAGTTGTTCAGAATATCCAGTAAGCTCATGCAGCTTTACCTCTGACTCAGCGTAAGAAAAGCGTCCAGACAAAAACACCGACCAGCATAAGCAACCCGGCTACCGCGACCGCCAGGTACTGCTGGACCCGCCCGGACTGGACATATTTGAATGAGTCGGACAGTCCACCAATACCCTCGACAACCTGGTCAGCCCCGCCATTGATGACGTGTGTATCAAAATCCTTGTTGCGGAAAGCCATCCACTCTACTGAGCGGGCGATAAAGTGGAGGATGCCATCGATGATCCCCCTGTCGATAAACAGGTAGACAAATTTCTCGGCAAACCACATCGATGGGCGAATAACCGCCCAGTCGTACAATTCGTCCATGTAATACTTGTTCTCAAGCAGGGTATGAATGGGGCCAAGGAGCTTCTTGAGCGGATCTTCCTGCCCGGCAGCCAACGGCTTGCGGACATAGATCAGCCAGCCAACCAGCAGCCCGCTCAGGGCAATGACTATCGACAGAATCAGCGGTGTGAAGCTGAACGCCAGTGTTTCGGGGTGCTCAAGCAGTGCACCTCCCACAAAATGATGGAAGGGATTTTCGCCGAGCAGCCTGCCCAGCACCGGGAAATCCTGGTGGACGCCGACAAACCCGGCAGTGATGGCAAAGAAAGCCAGGATAATCAGCGGGAGGTTCATCCGCCAGTCAGTCTGCGTGGCTTCTTCGGCGGCGTGTGTGCGGGGCTCACCGGCAAAGGTGAGACCAATCTGCCGCATCGTATAGAAGGCGGTCAGGAAGGCGGCAATCGCCAGCACAACAAAGACAGCCGGGGCATGGGCAAAGGCATCAGCGAGGATCTCATCCTTTGACCAGAACCCCGCAGTAACCAGCGGGAATCCGCTCAGCGCCAGCCCACCGATCAGGAATGTCCAGGCAGTGACCGGGATGCGCTTCCACAGCCCGCCCATATTGAACATATCCTGGGCATCGAAATCGATGGGGAAATGATGACCATGGTGGTGCGCGTGTTCCTCGCCGTGTTCAACCGCATGGATCACTGAGCCGGAACCCATGAACAACAGCGCCTTGAAGATGGCGTGGGTCATCAGGTGGAAGGCGGCAGCAACGTAGGCGCCAATGCCCACCGCCGCGACCATATAACCAAGCTGGCTGATAGTGGAATAAGCCAGCACTTTCTTGATATCGCGCTGGGCAACGGCGATAGTCGCGGAGAACAGCGCCGTAAATGCGCCGATCCCCGCCACAATCTGCATTGTAGGCGTAAAACCATGCCCGTGGAACCCGGTGGAGATGATCGGGTACATCCGGATGATCATATAGACACCGGCGGATACCATGGTAGCAGCATGGATCATCGCGCTGACCGGTGTGGGGCCTTCCATCGCGTCCGGCAGCCAGGTGTGCAGCGGGAACTGGGCCGATTTACCGACCGCGCCAGCAAACAGCAGCAAGCCAATCACGCCACCCACCGTCAGCGTGGATAGTGCAACGATATTCGGGAACGCTGAACTTTCAAGGGCGTGGAGCATCGCTTCGTTGTACATGATCTCGCGGAAGCTCAACGTGCCGGTGTAGGAATAGAGCCAGGCGATACCCAAGAGCATAATCACATCAGCCACACGGGTGGTCATAAAGGCCTTAATCCCGGCAAACATGGGCGTGATCCGCTTGGGCTGGTTGGGGTAAACCCGGTTATGCCAGAACCCGATCAGTGCATAGGAGCAGAAGCCCATGATCTCCCAGCCGATAAACAGTAAGAGCAGGTTATCCGCCACCGACAGCAGCAGCATTCCCGATGCAAACAGGGCAATCAAGGCCATGAAACGGGCTTTCCAGGCGGTCGCATCAAACCGAACAAGGTTCCGCCCGGCGCTGTCAACAACCATCTCGTGCCCGTGATCGTCTCCCTCTTCGCCAGCATGGTCATCATGTCCATGCCCGCCCTTGATCTCCGTCCAGTAGTGACCGGTAGCCATATAGCCGGTGCTGTAGATAAAAATCATCGACGCAGTCAGCGGGACAAAGAAGAGCATGACCGCCGTCAGCGGGTCAACCATTGCGCCTATCTGGAAGCTCGTCTCGACCGATTCGCCCAGCGGCAGCCAGGTAAAAGCAGCTCTGAGCGGATGCTCACCAAGATGCTCGGTGCTGATGGCGTTAAAAAACACCGTCAACGACAGGCCCCAGGTTCCCAGGATCGCCGCCACGGCTACAATATCGCTGAGCAGCTTGTTTCCCCGTGTGACCAGCAAAATGATCAAGAAGGCCAGTAACGGCGGCAGGGGGATCAACCAGACTAAAAGTTCAAGCGTATCCATAAATATCCTCAAAAGAGCCTATCAGGCCGGGCCATGAACTGTTGGTTTACCATTTCAGAATGTTGATGTCTTCGGCAATAACAGTCTGGCGGTTGCGATAAATCGAGATGATCAGGGCCAGCCCGACTGCCGCCTCAGCAGCCGCTACCGCAAAAACAAAGATGGCAAACATCTTCCCGTTGACCGTCTCAGGCGACAGGTAGCGCCAGAAAGCAACCAGGTTCAGGTTCACGGAGGTAAGCATCAATTCAATGCTCATCAGAATTGCGACTGCATTGCGACGGGACAGCACACCGTATAACCCAAGTGAGAACAGCCCGGCAGCGACCAGCAGGTACCAGTGAAGTGGGATCATGTGTGTTACTCTCCTCAGCCTCAGTCGCGTGCAACCACAATTGCGCCAATCAGCGCGGCTAACAGTAAAACCGACGCCACCTCAAAGGGGAGTAGAAAACCCGCTGGATCGACAAAGGCCGCGCCTAACAGCGTCAAACCGTCCGCTGGCACATCGGGGGCAGTGCTGATCCCGCTGAACTGGTTGACCAGCACAAATCCCAGGGTTGCCATAACCAGCGCCGCTGCAACAGCAGCTACAGGCCACTGGCGATTGAGCGATTCAACCGGCCCCATCAGGCGACGGGTCACCATGATGGTGATCGTGATCAGAACCGCGATTGCGCCCACGTAAACCAGCACCTGGACTGCCGCCAGAAACGGCGCCTCAAGCAGGATAAAGAGGCCAGCGATGCCAAACAGCGACAGCACCAGGTAGAGAGCTGCATGGAACAGATTCCGGCTGGCAACCACGCCCAAGCCACCGCCAAGCGTAAAAATCGCCATAACCGCAAAAATGATGGTGGTTACTGTCATAAACGGTACTCCACTCCGCTATTTAGCCTGCTGCCCGGCGGCAGGACGCTCAACCGGGGCTATCTGACGGGATTCAAGGCGTTCACGCTCCCTGCGGCCTGTTCGGGCGATCCACCCAAAAGCAAGCGCACCTACCACCAGATTAACAAGCAGCAGGATGCCGGTGCGCGGCAGCATACCCAGCAGGGTTGTGTCGAGATAGTTGGGGATGATCCCAGTCGCAATCTTGTCAACCAGCATCGAAAGCACCAGCAAAATCAGCGCTATCGGAACGAGGAATTTCCAGCAAAACGACATGATCTGGTCAATCCGCAGGCGCACCAGCGTGCCCCTTGCCCAGACGTTGAACAGGTAGATGGCGAAGGTTTTGATAAAGAAGTAGATGATGCCAAGCGTGGGAACCTGCTCCACAAATGGGCCGCGCCAACCGCCGAAAAACAGGGTGGCAGTCAGCGCCGAAATGGTGAATGCGTGCAGGAACTCAGCCAGGTAGAACATGGCAAAGGCCATGCCGCTGTACTCAATATGGAACCCGGCAACAATCTCAGATTCGGCTTCAAGCATATCAAATGGGGATCGCCCAGCCTCGGCGTGATTGGCAATATAGAAGATTACCGCCGCAATGGGCATGGCAATGACATACCAGATAGTCTGCGCACCTACAATCTCGTTGACCCGCATGCTGCCAGTAAGGAAAACCGGGACCAGCAGCGTCAGTATCATCGGGACTTCATAGCTGACCAGCATGGCCACGCCGCGAAAGGCGCCGAGCAGCGCATACTTGTTGTTACTGCTCCAGCCTGCCATCAGCACGGCCATGATGCTCAGTGAACTGACCGCCACGATATAGAGTACCCCGATGCTGACATTGGTGCCCACCGCGTTCCGCGTGAAAGGCAGCGCCGCCCAGATCATGAACACGCTGGCGACAGCAATCATGGGCGCCAGCATAAAGGGAACCAGGTCGGCGCCATCCGGGATGATGATCTCCTTGGTCAGCAGCTTGAGCACATCAGCGATGTTCTGAAATAACCCCCAGGGTCCAACCCGGTTCGGGCCAATCCGGTCCTGGATGCGCGCCACAAGCTTACGCTCAACCCAGATGATGAACAGGGCGAGTGTCAGCAGGTAGGCAACAATCAGGACTGACCCCAGCACACCGAGAATGATGTCCACCAGCACCGGCCCCACTCCCCAGCCGGAGAGCAAACTGACCAGCCAGTTATAAATAATGATGAAGAGATCTTCCATAATTGACAGCCATTCTCCTCAAGCGCTGAACAAATCTGGTGCGGTGTGCCCTGCTTTCTGGCCAGGCAGCACCAGAGGCTGGCACAAGAAAAAGACTGGCGCTGTACAGCAGCCAGCCTCTTGAATTAGGTCCACTCAAGGGCGCCTTTTCGCCAGGCGTAAATCAGTGCTGCGGCAAGGATGATAATGAAGATAACGCCTTCGATGACTCCAAACAGGGGCAGCTGATTATAGGCAACTGCCCAGGGATAGAGGAAAACCACTTCAATATCGAAGACCAGAAACACCAGCGCAAAGATGTAATACTGAACTTTAAACTGGACCCAGGTATCGCCGACTGTCTCAACGCCACATTCGTAAGTGGCATTTTTCAATGTATTGGGCTTGCGGGGGCCAATCAATTTCCCGATCAGAATCGGTGCAGCCGGCGTAGCCAGGGAGACAACAGCAATGATTGCGATGAATGTCCATTCTTTCACGGGAGAGGAACTCCTTATTAGCGCATCACCGGGAATAGTGCGGACACACCGGGAAGTTTTGTACAAGGCGTGATGTTACCGGTCAGTGATGCACGTTCTGTACGTGTGTGTACACAGTGTGCGCACAGCGTGTTTGAGTTTTCCGCGCGGGGAAGTATAACATCCCCCTCAGCGGATAGCAATAATGTTATTGAGCGATTTCGGCACCCTGTTGCTGGGGAAATTCGTTGCCTGACCCCTCAGGGCAAGCGCCTGACCCCGACAGGTGACTCCCCGGTCACCAGGTATTCACCGGGGCCGCCATCCGTGGAAAAGAGCCACAGCTCT
>JAFGNO010000153.1 GCA_016926985.1 Anaerolineae bacterium | reverse complement strand
ATCATATCTTTGGCTTTCGCCTCCTCGTGCATGGCGAACTGGGGGTCATCGCTCGACAGGTCGAGGCCGTTGACGCCCATCTCCACGCAGACCTGGTTCACAATCAGGTCATACTTGAAGGGCAGCCCGTTGGCGATGACATCATACTGCGGGAACAGGTCGCGCATCCTATCCGCGTTATTTGCGTCAAAGGGGATATATTTCAGGCGGGGGTCGCCAATTTCGGTGATAAGCTGTTCGGTCGCGGCGCGGCTGCCATCCGCCACGCCGATTTCGTCAAACTGGCTGAAGGCAGCCAGGTCGCGGGTCGTCTCTTTGGCAACGGCGCCCGCCCCACCAAGAACTAAAGCACGCATGGAAATCCTCCCATTGGGTCAACTGAAGGCTAAAAGTAAACGATTGGCGCTGTTCACTTGGTGGGAACGCATAACCCGAACTGCTCCAGCGCGCCCACTGCAGGCAGCGCCGGATAAAGGGGGAATCAACCGGTAAGGCAGAATGGTACATGGTCAGCCTGTCCGCTGGTCGGAAATATCGCCTTCTATTGTAACATGCTTTTCGCTGCGATCAATAGAATTCGTAAAATTATGATAAATAATTACGAAATTCGCAAAAATAACTTGACCAAACTGTGAATTACGTCTATCATTGCAGATGGGCTGTGTATCAATCAGCGTATGGGAGGCAATCGTGAGCATAACGCCCCCTGACGATCTGGATCGGGCCATCATCAGGCTGCTTCAGGTCGATGGACGTAAGCCGTTCACCGAAATCGCGGCGGAACTGGATGTCAGCGAAGGGACCGTCCGCCAGCGCGTGAAACGGCTGATGAGCGACGGCGTGCTCCAGATTGTGGGGATTGTTGAGCCGAGATTCATGGGATGGGACGCCGCCGGGATGATTGGCGTTTCGGTTCAATCCGGCTGGGTGGACCAGGTCGCGTCTCAGATTGCGGCTTTTCCTGAAGTCAGCTACCTGTTTATGGCATCCGGGCAGTTTGACCTGTTTGTTGAGGTCTACTGCCAGAACCGTGAGCATTTTGTCTCCTTTCTCAGCGAACACCTTCAGCAGGTGCCCGGCGTGCTCCAGACTCAGACCTTCATGATCCTCAAGATGTACAAACTCTCATACCGGTGGGGAGAGGCCAGTTCCCACCTGTAGGTGCACCTTTTTTATCGTGTAGTGGAGAGGATGCCTATGCCACAACCGGCGGTTCAACTAATCAACGTCACCAAGCAGTTCGGGCAGGTGGTTGCGGTGGATAACATCAGCCTGGACATTGAGGACGGGGAGTTCTTCTCGCTGCTTGGGCCGTCGGGGTGTGGTAAAACAACCACCCTGCGCATGATCGCCGGTCTGGAAGTGACAACCATGGGCCAGATTCTGATCCACGGCAAACCCATGCACCAGACCCCGTCCTTCAAACGACCGGTCAACACCGTCTTTCAGAATTATGCGTTGTTTCCCCACATGACGATAGAAAAGAACGTGGCTTTCGGGCTTGAAATGCGCGGCGTTCCAAAAGAGGAGATCGGCGCGCAGGTGCGCGAGGCGCTGGAGATGGTGCAGCTTCCCCAGATGGCCAAAAGACGCCCCCGCCAGCTTTCCGGCGGGCAGCAGCAGCGCATCGCACTGGCCCGTGCGCTGGTCAACCGGCCTGAAGTGCTCCTGCTTGACGAGCCGCTGGGCGCGCTGGACCTCAAGCTGCGCAAAGCCATGCAGCTTGAACTGAAGGCCCTGCAAAGCCAGGTAGGGATCACGTTTGTCTATGTCACCCACGACCAGGAAGAAGCCCTTACCATGTCCGACCGGATCGCGGTGATGGATCAGGGGTTAATCTTACAGGTGGGGGCGCCCCGCGAAATTTACGAACGCCCGTCCTGCCGCTTTGTGGCTGATTTCATCGGGGAAACGAATTTCATGGATGGCAGGGTGACCGGGGTCGACGGCTCAAATGTGACGGTGGAGGTGGATGGGGAGGTTGCCATTCTTGCGACCAGCGAAACGCCGGTATCGGTTGGGCAGGAAGTAACGGTTGCCATCAGGCCGGAGAAATTCGTACTGGGTGGCGTGGGACGGGTGAGGGGACGCATCCGCGAGGTGATCTATATCGGGACCGACTGGCGCTATATCATCCAGCTGACCAGCCGGTCGGAGGTGGTTGCCCGCCAGCAGAACCTCGATCCCGTGCATTCTGCGTCCCTGCGACCGGGTGAGGAGATCGGGCTTTCCTGGGAACCGTATCAGGCAATGGTGCTGACGGAATAGGAGGGGATGACCATGCTGCGTGAAGCTCAGACCCGCCGGGAGCGCCTTGTCCTGAGGGTGCTGCTGGTGCCGACCCTGTTCTGGCTCATCATCTTCTTTATGGTGCCGCTGCTGGTTATCTTTGTATACAGTTTCATGACCAGGCAGGTGCCGGTTGGCATTGATTTCCCGCTGCACCTGGGCAACTATATCCGCTTTGCCGACATCCTGTATATCAAGATTTTCTGGCGGTCGTTTGTGATCGCCCTCCTGACCACCGCCATTTGCCTGCTGATGGGCTACCCGCTGGCTTTCTGGATGTCGCGGCAGCCAGCAAAGGTGCGCAATACCCTGCTGCTGCTCCTGATGATCCCCTTCTGGACCAATTTCGTCGTGCGCACCTATGCCCTCAAGTTCTTCCTGTTCCGCCAGGGTATTATGAACAATGTGCTGACCGGGATCGGCCTCATCGATGAGCCGCTGCTGGTGATGTATACCCCTACGGCGGTGGTGATCGGGCTGGTCTACGGGTGGGTGGTTGAGATGATCCTGCCGCTGTATGCCTGCATGGCCGACCTGGATAATTCGCTGCTGGAGGCAGCCCAGGATTTGTACGCCAGCCGCTTTAAGGTTTTCTGGCGGGTAATCCTGCCGCTGACCCTGCCGGGTATTGCTGCCGGGTCGATCCTGGTATTTGTCCCCGCGCTGGGCGCCTATATCACACCCGACCTGCTGGGCGGCAGCAAGACGGCGATGATCGGCAATATCATCGCCGATCAGTTTGGCGCGTCGGCGGACTGGGCTTTCGGGTCGGCATTATCGTTTGTGTTGATGGCAATTATGCTCGTGGGCACGCTGCTCTATTTCCGCATCCTGCGCGGCGATTCCAGTGTATAGCAGGGGGCGACGATGATAACCGGTACAAAACGAGAAAAGGCGCCGCGCATCATCAGCCGGGCGGTTACCACGCCGATGATCCGGATCGGCGGCTGGTCGCTGTCGGTCTATGCGCTGCTGTTTTACCTGTTTCTCTACGGGCCGATTATCATCCTGATCGTCTATTCCTTTAATGACTCTCGATTTCCCACCCAGTGGGCGGGATTCTCGCTGCGCTGGTATGAGCGGCTGTTCAACAACCGGGCGATGGGCGCTGCGCTGCGCAACAGCCTGATTGTCACGACCAGCTCCACGCTGATCTCGACCGTGATCGGGACAATGATCTCGGTCGCGATGGAGCGCTACCGCTTCAAGGGGAAAACACCGCTGGATGCAATGCTTTTCCTGCCGATCATCATCCCGGATATCGCGATGGCGATCATGCTGGTGGCTTTCTTTGGGCTGGCCCACATGCGGCTGGGCTTTGTGACAATCATCATCTCGCACGTGGCGTTTAATATCTCGTTTGTGGCGATTGTGGTTCGGGCGCGGCTGGCAGCCATCGACCCCCGGCTGGAGGAAGCCGCCGCCGACCTGTATGCCAATGAATGGCAGGCGTTCTGGCGGATAACCTTCCCGCTGCTGCTGCCCGGCATCCTGGGCGGCGCGCTGCTGGCCTTCACCCTTTCGCTGGATGACTACGTGATCACCTTCTTTACCTCCGGGCCCGGCTCAACCACGCTGCCACTGCGCATCTATGGCATGGTGAAGACCGGCATCACGCCGGAGGTCAATGCGATCTCATCGCTCATGCTGCTGGCCTCGCTGGGGCTGGTGGTGCTTTCGTTATGGCTGCAGGGGAAAGGGGAATAGATGGGCTGATGATCTGTAACTAATCTGGTCCATTTTTTATACTGAATGGAGGAGAGATAAACGATGACCAAATCAACCAGATATCTGACGATTGTGCTGCTTATGCTGCTGGTTGCGCTTGTGGCAGTGGCCTGCGGCGGAAAAGGCGATGTGCTCTATTTCTACAACTGGGCAGAATATATAGAGCCAGAGCTGTTTGACCTGTTTGAGGAGGAGACCGGCATCAGGGTGGTTGAAGATACCTTCTCAAGCAACGAGGACCTGCTGGCAAAGCTCCAGTCCGGGGCAACTGGTTACGACGTGATTGTGCCGTCGGATTATATGGTCAGCCAGATGATCGATCTGGGGATGCTGGCCGAGCTGGATCACAGCAGGCTGACCACGCTGGGCCATATCGACCCGGCCTTTGCCGATCCGCCTTTTGACCCCGGCCTGGCCCACTGCATGCCCTATATGTGGGGCACCACCGGGATCGGGTT
>JAFGNO010000018.1 GCA_016926985.1 Anaerolineae bacterium | reverse complement strand
TCTCCTCACTTCTCCATGAACGTATATGGCACCCTTCTCAGACTTTGGTCGAACAAGAGGATGGCTCAGTTATACTGTCTTTCCAGATATCGGACTTCAGAGAAATGCAGCCGTGGATAAGAAGCTGGGGGAGCGAAGTCGAAGTTCTAGCCCCCAGCAGGTTGAGAAGCATGATCAAGGAAGACATCTACAAAATGGCAGCCCTTTATCAGCAGGATAACAACCATGCCTGATACTACCAGACTCCCTTCACCTGATCTTCGTATTGTCAATACACAAGATCTAATTCCCCATGAATATCATGACGAACAGCGGATGCTCCCATTGGTAGCACGTATTCAAAATGATGGGATGCTCCGCAATCCACCCATTGTCACACCACTACCCCAGATGAATCAGTTTCTTGTCTTAGATGGCGCTAACCGTGTGGGCGCTTTGAGGCTGTTAGAAACCCGTCATACGCTTGTCCAGGTAGTACCTTACGAACAACCATTTGTCAGGCTGAGTACCTGGAATCACGTTCTGTCTGAAACCTCTGCAGATACATATATTAACAGGCTGCAAAAAATCGATGGTCTTTCCCTGCTGGCTTCTGACCTTCCTCAAGCCCGTGAATCATTGGATAATGGGAATATACTGGCTTACTGCGTATGCGCCAATAGCGCCGCCTATATGCTCATACCATTCAGCCAGAAAACGCCAGAAAGAAACCAACTGCTGAATGCAATTGTTAACACCTATGCCAGTGTGGGACGGCTCAACCGCAGTTCTTCTGACGATATTGACGAAGTGTTCCGCCAATTCCCCACACTTTCACTGGTATTTTTCCTGCCAAAATACAGGCCGTCCGAAATCGTCGGGTTTGCCAGCTCCCGAAGCTATATTCCCCCAGGAATAACCCGACACATCATTTCCGGTCGCGCGCTGAGAGTCAACTACCGGCTGGTCGATCTCTATGCCGACCTGCCACTGGAAGAGAAAAACAACGCACTGAAAACCTGGCTCAGCGCAAAGTACAGCAGCAATCAGGTGCGCTATTACACTGAATCAACCTTCCTTTTTGACGAATAAACCCGTGAATTGCTATGGATTTGCACTTCATCACTGACCCTGAAAAGGCCTCAAAACCCAGAGACCAGATTATTATCGAAAAACTTTGCGTAACGCTCCTTGACGACGGATCGCGCCTAGCCATCTCAATTGATCTGGTGCCATTTTACCCCAACGACCGTCCAAATCTGGAACTGGTCGTGGTCGAGAACGACAAAACCCCCATAGCTTCAAGCAGCATAATTGAGATTTCTTTATCCCATATCGATCTTGTGATGCACATTCCACAGCCGGAAAAGCACGCACTTTACACATTACATGTAGCGTTATACTATGAAACCATACAACACACCCTGGCTGTACCAATTACCTGAGAGACTCATATGCGCCGCTCACAGTTTATCATCTACAGGCATCTGTCAATTGCATTGTCCGTGTTAGGGTTGCTTACAGCCGCCTACCTTTCATACAACCATCTCACCAATACTACTTCACTGCTTTGTGTTGAAGGTGGCGGTTGCGATACGGTAAGAGACAGTCCCTATTCTGAAATCTCCGGTATCCCGGTAGCCATTGTTGGTGTGTTTGGCTATTTAATACTGATCGCTGGGCTGCTCTATGAGGAAATGGGGGGACGGCTGTCTGACTCAATCCCGATGATCTCCTTCGGTTTATCACTGGTTGGTATACTGTATTCGGCCTATCTAACCTACCTTGAAGTATTCATTATTGTTGCTATATGCCCTTACTGCGTGGCTTCTGCCACTGTCATGCTTCTCCTTTTTGCCCTATCACTCTTGCGACTGATTGACAAAAGCTAGATTGAAGGACCGACAAAATAAAAAACGCCATTATGGCGTTTTTCGATCGTGCCCGAGAAGGCAACTCACCCCTGATTGCCCGAATTTTTGTGCCTTTCCAGTGACCTGCGTAGAATCTCTTGCTGTTCCGCCTCTGCGCGCTGCGTATCTTTCTTACGCTGTGTGGCAGTATCTTCCTCGGAAGATGTCCCTTCTAACGCTCGCTGCATGGCAACAGCCATAGCCGTCATCGGTTCGTCTTCTTTTTCGTCCTCCGTATCAATAACCTCTTGCTGCGGAGTGGGAAGCACAGCCTTGGCGCTCAAATCAATCTGGCGTTTATCCAGGTTGACGCCAACCACTTTTACTTCAATTTCATCGCCCTTTTGGACAACTTCGCCAGCAGAACTGATATATTCATGAGCCAGTTCACTTATGTGGACCAGTCCAGGGCGCTCAGCGCCAATATCCACAAAAACGCCAAACTTCTCAATACGAATAACCTTCCCCATATAGACATCGCCGACAGCAACAGCCTCCCAGGGCAACGCAGCCGGCTCAACCATAGTAACCGTCAGTCGGGCATTTTCTCTATCTACCTTCTGCGCCCAGACAATGACATCCTGCCCTTCTTCCAGAAAGTCCCTGACATTATTCACGCGGCGCTTCCTGATCTGCGAAATGTGAAGCACTGCATCACACTCTTCCAAACCAACATCGATAATGGCGCCGGCCAGTTGTATCTGCTTGACCGTCCCTTTGAGTTCCATGCCGGGCTCAATATCCCCCAGCGAAATCGGGCCTATATCAGTCACGATCGATTCTCCTATCTCAATCCGTCTCGGTCTATCATCGGGGTGGGATTATACGTCCCCAGAGACGGGCTGTCAACGAATCTTCGATACCTCAATTCCTGACAGTAACCGGCGTACCAATTTCGGCCCAGTTGTAAAGCAACTGCGCATCATACTCGCTGAGTATCACACACCCATAGGAAGCCGGCTGCCCCAGTAAGCCGGCCCACAACCTTGTCCCATTTGATAAGATTGGCAACGCGTGGAATCCGTTTTGGAGCGAACCAGCCCAGTAGAACCCCAGCCAATAGGGCATTTGCAAATCCCAGGTGGATGCATAAGCCATCGGTATTTTGTTTTGTATCTGGAAATTGCCCCGCCAGGTATCCCGACCGGGGATCCCCGTACTGACCACAAATGTCCACAACAAGCTATCGTTTTCATATACATAGGTGCGCTGATCGGAGATATCAACAATGATTGATTTCTGGGATTGGGCTCCATAACTGGAAGAGGGGGATACATCTGATCCTTCCGGTATCATAATTGTTTGCCCAATGTACAGCAGGGAAGGATTGGCAATAGTGTTGACCTGAGCGAGAGTCCAGACCGAAGTCCCGTAGCGGCTCGCGATGGCCGTCAGGGTTTCTCCTCGCTGCACCACATGTGTTCTGCCAGATACGGAGGGCGTGTAGCCCGGACTGGATGAATTAGGGGCACCAGGGATCAGCAGACGCTGCCCTGCATAGATGAGGCCTGGATTAAACAGCCTGTTCAACTCAATTAGATCAGAAAGGGAAACGCCGTATTGGCGGCTGATAGTAGATAGCGATTCGCCAGACTGTACAAGATGATAGCCCGGCAGCTCTGCCCCATCAGACACAGCCGCTTCACCGGATAGCGCAAGCCGCTGCCCTACATAGATGGCATTTTCATCGCTCAGGTTATTGAAGGCGACAAGGTCTGCCATGCGGAGACCATAAGCCAGCGCAATGCGGTAAAGTGTATCACCCTGTTGTACAACATGGTAATCGACCCGCCGACCCGTTGTGGCCTGCCAATCACCGCCCACCGGGATGATCAAAACCTGCCCCACAAAGATGCGATTGCCGTCAACCAGATGGTTGGCCGCAATAATCGACTCGGATGATACACCATACCGCCCGGCAATTTGCAGGAGCGTTTCGCCCCAGGCAACGGTATGGAGCACCGGCGCTGCCGGATCCTCGCCCTGCGCAAACACACAACTCGAGGGCGAAAACAGAAAGACCCCAACTAAAACAGACAACAGGATTGCGGCGCGGGGAATACTCTTCATTTTAAACATCATTCATCGCATTTTAATAAGTAATGATATTAACGGATAT